>NZ_JBFBIV010000029.1:0-106172 GCF_040702025.1 Streptomyces sp. NPDC088194
GCGGTCTTGAGCGCGGTGACCGTCTCGGTGCCGTGCCCGACCTCGCCGACCCGCGCGCAGAACTCGTCGGCCTGCCGCACGGGCGGCGGGAGCGGCGGCGCGCTCCGCGTCCTGGTCGGTCCCGGCGCCGCGTCGGCGCCCGGCGTGGACGCGGTGTGGTGGGCCGACGTCCCCAAGCGGTACGCCGAAGCGGCCGTCGGGCGCGGCGCCGGCCGCAACCTCGGCGCACCGGCCGGCCAACTCCCGAGCCTGCGGCGGCTGTTCTACATCGACTGGCCGCTCCAGGACCGGCACCGCGACGCGACGGCCGACCGGATCGACCGCTGGTTCGACGTTACCGATACCTCAACGCCGGCCTCGATCAGCGGGCACGCGCTGCGGGCCTCCTGCCGCCGTCTCGCCCGGCAGCCCTTCCGCACCCTGCCGACCTTCAACTCCACGCCGTGGGGCGGGCATTGGGGTCAGGAGGAGCTGGGCCACAACCGCGGCGCCGCCAACACCGCACTCGGCTACGAACTCATCGCGCCGGAGAGTGGTGTGCTGCTCGGCGACGACGGTTCCGGCGCGGGCGACAGCTCCGGCCCCGGCACTGACTCCGGCACGAGTTCCGGCCCCGGCGCCGGCACCGGCACCAGCTCCGGCCCCGGCACCGGCACCGGCCCCGGCACTGACTCCGGCACCAGCTCCGGCACCGGCCGCAGCGTGGAGGTGCCCTTCCAACTCGTCGTCGCCCTCGCCCCCGTGGACATGCTCGGCGCCGACGTGCACGAGACCTTCGGCACCTCCTTCCCGATCCGCTTCGACTACCTGGACACCGTCGGCGGCGGCAACCTCTCGGTGCACTGCCACCCGCGCACCGACGAGATGCGGACCGTCTTCGGCTGGCCCTACACCCAGCACGAGAGCTACTACCTGATGCGGACCAGCGCGCACAGCAAGGTCTTCCTCGGGCTGCGCCAGGACGCCGACGTCGACGCCTTCCACGCCCGCGCGCACGCCGCCGACGCGCACGGCGAGGAGTTCGACATCGAGAGCTACGTCCAGACCTTCCCCGCCGAGGACGGCCAGCTCTACCTCGTGCCGGCCGGCACCCCGCACGGCAGCGGCGAGGGCAACGTCGTCCTCGAAGTCAGCGCCACGCCGTACCTGTACTCCCTGCGCTTCTACGACTGGCTGCGCAGGGACGCCGCCGACCGGCAGCGCGCCGTCCACGTCGAGCACGCCTTCCGCAACCTGGACCCGCGCCGTTCCGGCGAGGCCGTGCCCCGCGACCTGGTCCAGCGGCCCCGCACCCTGCACCGGGGTGACGGCTGGCGCGAGGAACTCCTCGGCGCGCTGCCCGACATGTTCTTCGAGGTGCGCCGGCTCGTGATCGACCCGGAAGGCACCGCGGAGCAGGACACCGCCGGGCGCTTCCACGTGCTGACCGTCGTCGACGGGCAGGGCGTGCTCGTGACGACCGCCGCGGGGGACCGGCACTTCGTACACTATGCGGAGACTCTCGCGGTTCCGGCCTCCGTCACCGCATACCGTGTGCAGAACCAGGGGCCGGACCTGGCTCGCCTGGTCAAGGCGCAGGTGGCATGAGTACCGAACCCGATCCCGTGACGTCCCTGACCATGCGGGACGTCGCCGAACGGCTCGGCGTCAGCACGATGACGGTCTCCCGCGCCCTGCGCGGGCAGCGCGGCATCGGCGAGGCCACCCGCCAGCGGGTGCTCGCCGAGGTGGCCGCGCTCGGCTACCGCCCGAACAAGCTCGCCAGGGGGCTGCGCTCCGGCGGCCCGAACGAGCTGATCGGCCTGGTGGTCACCAACCTCGCCAACCCCTTCTACTCCCAACTCGCCGTCGGCGTCGAGGAGGTGTGCGTCCGCTACGGGGCGCGCGTCATGCTCGGCAGCACCAGCGAGGACCCTGACGTCGAACGCGACGTCGTCACCGACCTGCTGGACCGGGGGGTGGACGGCCTGGTGGTCGTGCCCGCCAGCCACGACCACAGCCACCTCGGCGGCGAGCGGCTCCGCGACACCCCCGTGGTGCTCGCGGCCAGCCCGCCGATGGACGTCGACGTGGACTGCGTGCTCGTCGACGACTTCGGCGGCACTCGCGCCGCGTGCCGCCGGCTGATCGAGCGCGGCCACCGGCGGATCGGCTTCCTCGGCCTGCCCCCCTCGCTGTGGACCGGCTCGGAGCGTTTCCGCGGCTACGCCCTTGCGCTGGAGGAGGCCGGCATCGCGGTGGACGAGCGCTACGTCAGCCGGCACCGCGGCGACAGCGCGCTCGCCCAGGAGGCGGCCCGCGCCATGCTCGCCCTGCCCGATCCGCCGACCGCGCTGCTCACGGCGAACAACCGGAACACCGTCGGCGCGCTGCTGGCCCTGCGCGACCGGCCCGCCGACCAGGAGCCGGTGGCCCTCGCCGGCTTCGACGACATCGAACTCGCCGACCTGCTGCACCTGCCGCTGACCGTGGTGTCCTACGATCCGGCCGAGGTCGGCAGGGCGGCCGCGACGCTGCTCTTCGAACGCCAGCGCAGCACCGTGCCCCTGCACCCGCGGCGGGTGACCATCTCGACCACGCTCATCGACCACCCGGTACCCCGGTAGGCCGCCGTGACCTCCACCCAGGCGCCCGGCGCCATACCCGTGCTCGAAGTCGGCGGATCGCACGTCACGGCCGCCGCCGTCGACCCCGACCGGGCCGGTGTCCTCGACGGCACCCGGCAGCGCCTGGCGCTGCGGCCCGACACCGGCGCGGAGGACTTCCTCGCCGCGCTCGCCGACGCGGCCAACCGCGTACTGGCCGCGCCCGCCCTGCGCGGCCGGACGGTCGGCGGCACGTGGGGTGTCGCCGTGCCCGGCCCGTTCGACTACGCCACGGGGACCGCCCGCTACCGGGACGTCGGGAAGTTCGCCGCCCTGGACGGCCTGCCCGTCGCGGACCGCCTCGCCCCGCGGCTGGGGTGCGGGCCGGCGCGGCTGCGCTTCCTCAACGACGCCCACGCGTTCGGCCTCGGCGCGTGGCGCGGCACCGGCGGCCGGGGGCGTCGGCTGGTCGCCATCACCCTCGGCACCGGTGTCGGCTCGGCGTTCCTCGACCGCGGCACCCCGGTGGTGGCGGGGCCCAGCGTCCCGCCCGAAGGCCGCGCCGACCTGCTGGCCATCGGCGGCCGGCCGCTGGAGGACGCCGTCTCGACCCGGGCGCTCGCCGCCCGCTACACCGCGCTCACCGGCGCGCCGGTGGACGGGCTGCGCGGGCTGTCCGCCCGGGCCGCGGACGGCGAGGCGGTCGCCCAGGTCGTCATCGACGACGCCTTGCACGCCCTGGGCGGCGCCCTGGCACCCTGGCTGGCGGCCTTCGAGGCGGACACGCTGGTGGTCGGCGGCTCCGCCACCGCGGCGTGGGACCGGCTCGGCCCGCCCTTCACCGCCGGCCTGACGGCCCGCCACCCCGCCCTGGCCGCACTGCGGTTGGCGGTGCGCCGGGACGGGGAGGACCTGGCGCTGCTCGGCGCGGCGGAACACGCGGTGCGGGCGTGAGCGGGCAGGCGCGTCGGCGGGCCGGTCGGACGTGCGAGGGTGGCGGCATGTTGATCGCGATGGCGGGGCTGCCCGGTGCGGGGAAGAGCACGGTCGCGCGGGCGTTGGGACGGGAACTGGCCGCTCCGGTCGTGTCGGTCGACCCGATCGAAGCGGCGATGTGGCGTGCGGGGGTCTCCCGCGGCCAGCCCACCGGCCTGGCGGCGTACGTCGTGGCCGAAACCGTGGCCGGCGATGCGCTGGCCCTGGGCCAGACGGTGATCGTGGACGCGGTCAACGCGGTGGACGCGGCGCGGGGGCAGTGGCGGTCCCTGGCCGAGCGGCACGGCGTGCGGGCGGCGTTCGTCGAGGTGGTCTGCTCGGACCGGGCGGTGCATCGCCGGCGCCTGGAAGCCCGATCCCGCGGAATCGAGGGTTTCGCCGAGCCGACATGGGAGGCGGTGGAGCGGCTGCGGGAGGAGTACGCCCCGTGGACCGACCACCGCTTGGTGCTGGACGCGATGACGGCCCTGCCGTCCAACCTCGCGACGGCCCTGGCGTTCCTGGCCGCGGCCACCTGATCCGCCGGCTACGGCGCCGCGCACCTGACGTACGGGGGCTGGTGGTCGGACTGGGGCAAGGAGCGCTTCCGGGGCGACGATCGGCGCGGTGAGCGTGACGTCGAGCGGCTGTAGGGCCGCCAGCCGACGGCGCGCGGCCGTGAGGATGGCGTCCACGGCGCTCTCGGGGACCTCGCCGACGAAGCCGATGTCCTGCAGGGTGAGGTGCAGCCAGCGGTCGGGGACGAGGTCGAGTCCGTCCAACCGGGCGAGGACCGACCGGTATTCGGCGGCCGACCGCTTGACGTCGGCCATGCCGCTGAAGGTGGGGTGCGAGGTGTGGAAAACCCGGCCGTGGCGCCAACCGGGCCGTCACCAGCAGTGGTTGGTCAGTGCTCGGTGTCCGTGGCCATGGTGACGAATCCTGTCAGGCGCCTTCCGTGCCTGACGACAGCGCGAGTCTGCGCGGGGGCTGATCCAGACACCGGTCCGCCACGCTGTACTCCGACGGACTCAACCGGCTGTGCGATCAACTCACACGCGCCGCGGCTCGGTTCGCGACTCGTCACGAACCAGGCGGCCGGTGAAGCCGCGGTCGCACAACCGTCCGTAGGCAGCGTGGATTTCGGCCGGGACATGTTGGTCGATGATGAGTCCTCGCTCGGGGTAGATGATGATCCGCTGTGTAGCGCCGACCATCATGGCGACGACCAGGTCTTCGTCGCCGATGGCGGAGACGTAGTCGTCGTAGGTCATGGGCGCCGATGCGCAGACGGCGTCCACGGACGGCCAGAGCTTCCGCAGCGTCGCGTAGGCCCGTCGTTCCTCGTACGGCTTGCTGACCAGGAGGAGTGACGTCACCTCGACGCCGGTGGATTCCAGGAGCGCCCGGGATTTCGTGATGTTCTCCCCGGTGTTCCTCGCCTCCGACTCCAGCAGGACCGCTGATTCCGGTACGCCCAGTTCGAGTGCCCGCCTGCGGTAGTGCACAGCCTCGCCAAGTGGCATGCGAGCAGCGGACGTTGGACTGGTGGCTCCGGTCATCACCACGAGAGGTGCCATGCCGCGCGAGTAGAGATCCGCCGTGGTGTCCGCCACGGTGAGGTCGTGACTGCCCAGTGCGATGGCGACCGAGCAGGGGCGCGGCTCGTGGTGCATCCGCAGGTAGTCCCACAGCAGCAGGGCATCCGCGTGCGCGGTCGGCGAGAGGGTCACGCACGCTCCCCGTCCTGCGCCGAGTCCGGCACATCGAATTCGTACTCCCACGCGAACCGAGATGCGGCGTGGAGCCCGAGCGCGAACTCCACAACCGTGCCGTCGGCGGTGTAGGTAGTCCTGTGCAGTTCCACGACGGGCTCACTCGCGGGAAGTTTCAGCAGCTCTGCTTCCTCGGCCGTCGGCATGCGAGCGAAGAGTTGCTCCCGCATGTGGTCGATCTCGTACCCCGCGTCGTAGAGGACACGGAACCCACCGCCACGGCCGGCCGGCCCGGGACTGGGATCGACAATGCGCGTGCCCTCGACATGCTCGGGGCGGTAATAGCTGGTCAGAGTGTGCGTCGGCTGGTGGCCCTCCTTGACGAGCCGGGCGCGGGCGTACACGTCCGCTCCGTCCGAGAGCCCCAGCGCGCTGGTGACCAGGTGGCTTCCCTTCACCAGGCCCACGGTCTGCGTTTGCTCGCCGCGGTTGTACGGACGGCCCGATGCGACTCGGTCGGCAATGAACGCAACCTCGTCCCCGTCCCGCCACTTCGCCTTGTCATATCGCGCGATGCCGAGCCGCTTGAGTGGTGTCCGGTGCCGCACCACCGTGCCATGGCCGCGCGACGACGTGACCAGTCCCTCCGCTTCCAGCGCCTTGTACGCCATGTGGACGGTGGACTTGGAGCCCTCACCTGCCTCCACCAGCGCGCGGATATGCGGCAACGGCTGGCCCGGTCCGTACTTGCCGTTCCGGATCTGCTCCGCGAGACGATCCGCGAGTTCCCGCCACTTCGACGCCATCGTGCCTCCTCTCAAGGGGTCCAGTGAAACACAGTCCCAGGACTGTCAACAGTCCTGGGACTGTAGCGCCATTCTCTTCTCAAGCGTTTGCAGTCCCAGGACTGATGACGGGCTCACGGAGGTCGCCCTCACCCCCGCCCACTCCCTCACCCCCTCCTCGCCCCCCGCGTCATTCCACCGCCCCCTGAACAACCCGGGGACGGTGCCGCCCTCCACAACACACCCCACGGACAAGGACCGAAACATCAGCCATTCCGTTACCCGCCCGCCCACAAGAGGAGAGCACCCTGTGAAGACCATCGCCGAACAGCCCACCGCGCCCTGGGGCTCCCGCCGCCTCGCGCCGTACCCCACCACCATCCGCCGCCCGCACTCCACGGTCGCTCTCGACCCCGCCACGCAACTCGGCGTGTTCCGCGACCGGACCGGCCAGGTCGTCGAGATGGGCGCGCACGGCACCAGCAAGGGCACCGAGACCTCGACAATCACGAACTCGGACTCGAAGAACGATCAGGGCCACGACCAGGACTCGCAGCAGGACTGACGACGTGACCGAGGACCGGCCGGTGTTGGTGGTCACCGAGGCGGACGACCTGACCGCCGACATGGTGATCACCGAACTCAATCGGCGGAACGTACCCGTGGTCAGGTTCAACCCCGCCGACATCGGCGCCGACCTGACGGTCTCGGCTCGGTTCAGCACCCGCCCGGCCGCCATGACCGGGCGGGTGCGCACCCCGTCGAGGAGCGCTGATCTGACCCGTGTCCGTGCGGTGTACTGGCGCCGCCCCCAGTGGCCCGCCTTCGCCCACCTGCAACCGGACGACGCCCGCTTCGCGGCCACCCAGGTCCGCTTCGGACTCGGCGGCATCCTCTACGCCATGGACCGCCCGCTGTGGGTGAACCACCCCCTTCAGGTCGCCGCCGCCGACTACAAGCCCGCCCAGCTCGCCCTCGCACAAAGCCTCGCACTATCCGTCCCGCCCACACTCATCACCAACGACCCGGACGAGGCACGCGAGTTCATCACCAGCACCCCAGGCGACGTGCTGTTCAAAACGCTGCGCTGGACCCCGTACACGCGGGACGGCGTACCGGTCACCGGTTGGGCCGAACCCGTGTCCGCCGGCGAGATCGACGAGAGCATTCGCGTCGCCCCGCACCTGTTCCAGGCCCGCGTGGACAAGATGGCCGACATCCGCGTCCTGGTCGTCGGCCGGCGGACCTTCGCCGTGCGGATCAACTCCACCCTCCTGGACTGGCGCAGGGACTACAGCGCCCTCACCTACACCGTCGAGCACATCCCCGACCGGGTGACCACAGCCCTGCACACCTATCTAGAAGTCCAGGGTCTGGTGTCGGGGAGCTTCGACCTCGCAGTGGACCGGGCGGGCGACTACTGGTGGCTGGAGCTGAACCCGAACGGCCAGTGGGGGTGGTTGGAGACAGAGACCGGCTTGCCGATGTCCGCGGCCTTCGCCGACCTGCTCACCGAAGCCCGAGGAGAACGCCGATGACCGACTCGACACGCCAACGCCGCCGCCTGGCCGAGCGGCTCGCGGCCGACGGGGTACTCGTATCACCCTTACTGCGGGCGGCCGTTGAGGCCGTACCGCGCGAACTGTTCCTCCACCCCGGCGTGTTCCTCGACGAAGGCCCCGTGTGGAGGCCCGTCACGGCCTCCGGTGCCGCCCCGGCCGCATGGCTGGAGTGCGCGTACCGCTACGACACCCTCACCACCCAACTCGACGGCCACCTCACCGCCGACCAGATCATCGAACCCGTGGCGGGGGTGCCCACCTCCTCCTCCACCGCCCCGGCCACCGTGATCCGCATGATGGAGAGCCTGGACCTGCAACCGGGCCACCGGGTACTGGAGATCGGCACCGGCACCGGCTATTCAGCCGCCCTGATGTGCCACTACCTCGGTGCGGGCAACGTCACCACCGTCGAAGTCGACCCGCGGGTAGCGCAGCGCGCGGACACCGCCCTGGAAACGCTCGGCTACTCCGCCTGGACCGTCACCGGCGACGGCCTCCTCGGCCACCCCCGCAACGCCCCCTACGACCGTGTCATCGCCACCTGCGCCGTCCGCCGCATCCCGCACACCTGGGTCCGCCAGACCAAGCCCGGCGGCACCATCCTCGCCACCATCGGTTCCTGGCCGTACGGAACCGGCCTGGCCAAGGTCACCGTCGACGACGACGGCAACGCCGAAGGCCGCATCATCGCCCGTTCCTCCTTCATGCAGGCCCGCGCCCAAACCGTGGTGCCGATCGCCGGCGACCTGTCCGCCCGGACGGCCTACGTCGACAGCGAGCGGAAGACGACGGTGCCGCCGACCCTGCTCGACGACTGGATGCCCGCGTATGTCGCCCAACTCGCCGCCCCCGGTGCCCAACTCGTCCGCGCTGCTCGCAGTGACGGGACCAAGCTGCTGTACCTCTTCGACCCGGAGCGCGAGTGCTTCGCCGAGTTCACCGCCGACGGCAACAACTGGACGGCCCGGCAGGGCGGCCCTTTGCCCCTCTGGGACACGATCGAACAGGCGCTCCTCGCCTGGCAGGCCGCAGGCCACCCCGAGATCGACTCGGTTCGCCTCCGCGTCACGCAGGCGGCGCACCGCTACTGGATCGACGGAGCCCCGGACCTGCGCTGGGAGCACCGCCTCGACTGAGACGAGAAGGGCCTTCTACGGAGGCACTACCCCCGTGCGTGAGTAGCCGTCGCATCGTGGAGAAGCGGAATGGACGACGAACCGCTGACCGAGTGGGCGGAACGCCGTGACGCCAAGATCGGACGGCTCCGCGCGCTCCCGCTGCTCCCCGGCGACGGCCCACGAGCAGGGCACGTGAACCCCGAGGCCCCTCGCCTGATCCAGCGGTGGAACGGCCACGCCTGGGAGCCCCACGCCTTCGCGGCCAACCTCGCGGAAGCGAGGCGCATCCTCCATCCCGCGGCCCACGAACCACCCGCCCGAGCCCCGGTGCCGGCACCGAACCCCCTCCGCGCCGGCACCGGAAAGCACCGCAAGCCCCAGACGCCGGGGCCCAACGAGCGCTGACTCCCGCCCGCCGGAGCCGCGTGTCGAGCAGCGGTGGCGGAGGCCTTGTCCCAGGCGTGCCGGGGGAGCAGCGGGGTCGTGCCGAGCACGTCGTACAGCGCGGTGAAGGTGCTCGGCATCCCGCGACTGGTCCTGGCCCGGGGGCGGATCGTGGCCGTGGTGGGGGAACGGGGTGGGGGAGAACGGGGTGGGGAAGTCCGCCCGCCCGCGGCGCCGGCCGACGCGGTCGAGGCGGGGATCGGCCTCGTGCCGGAGGACCGCAAGGTGGAGTCGCTGCTGCCGGCCCACTCGGTGTGGTGGAGCGCCAGGTTGACCACCCCGCTCCGGGTCGGCACCCGGGGCGTGCTGCGGCCCCCGGGCGGACAAGGAGCACGCGGCCCACCGCGTCCAGCCCTGCTCGCTCGGGGTTTTGGCTATGTGGGATAGCTATGTAAAATAGGGGTATGGAGGATCGCGAGGTGTTGCGGCTGCGCGCGCAGTTCAAGCAGCTTCAGCGGCGGTTGCGGCGCGAGGCGGGGCCGACGCATGGGGTGTCGAGGACGGCCCGGCAGGTGCTCGCGGCGGCTGAGCGGCTGGGGGGTGCGCAGCCGCGCGGGCTCGCGGAGGAGTTGCAGATGACCAGTTCGAACGTGGCGGCGGCGCTGCGCGAGTTGGAGGGCGCGGGGTTCGTGCGGCGCAGCCGGGACGAGGAGGACGCGCGGCGCGTGCTGGTGGCGGTCACCCCCGCCGGGAGCGCGGCCGTCGCGGACGCGCGCAGCCAGCGCGACACGTGGCTGGGGCGGGCGGTCGAGGCGCTGCTGGACCCGGAGGAGCAGCGCGTGCTGGTTGCCGCGGGCGAACTGCTGGAGCGGCTCGCCGAGTTCGAGCTGCCCGAAGGTGCGACGCCGGGCCGGGCGGCGGGCCCGACATGACGGGCGCGACCGGCCCGCCGCCGTCCCAGCCCCAGCCCCAGCCCCCGTCGCCGGGACCCGAGCCGAGTGGCCCCGTACAGCCGCCGCACGCGTCACCGGCGACGGGCCTGACCACGGCGACCGCGGCGACCTCGGCGACGACGGCAAGGGCGCGGCGCGGGCACACCGGCTGCCGCGCGCCTTCAGCTCGCTGTCGATCCGCAACTACCGCCTCTACTTCTGGGGCTACGCGGTGTCGATCGCGGGCACCTGGATGCAGACGCTGGCGCTCGCGTTCCTGGTACTGCGGCTGACCGGCAGCGGTGCCGACCTCGGGATCGCCACCGCCGTCCGCTACCTGCCGCTGGCGCTGCTCGGCCCGTTCGGCGGCCTGATCGCCGACCGCTACGACCGGCGCCGCCTGCTGTACGTCACGCAGTCCGCGTCCGCCGCGGTCGCGCTGGCCTTCGCGCTCATGACGGCACTGGGCGCCGCGAGCTTCACCGGGGTCGTCGCGCTGTCGCTGGCGCTCGGCGTGCTCACCGTGGTCGACAACCCGGCCCGGCAGAGCCTGATCGGCGACCTGGTGCCGCGCGAGCGGCTCGCGAACGCGGTCACCCTCAACTCCGTGTCGGTCAACCTCGCCCGCGTGCTGGGCGCGGCGGCCGGCGGCGCCCTCGTCGCCGGGGTCGGCCTGACCACCTGCTTCGTGCTCAACGCCGCGTCGTTCGCGGGCGTGCTGGTCAGCCTCGTCCTCATGCGGCCCGCCGAGATGAACCCCGTCGACCGCCCGCCCCGCGAGAAAGGCCAGGTCAGGGCCGGCCTGCGCTACGCCTTCCGCACCCCGGCGCTGCTGCTGCCGCTGGTGATGATCACGGTCACCGGCGCGCTCGCCTACGAGTTCCCGGTCACTCTCCCGCTGGTGGCGCGCGGCGCCCTGCACGGCGGCGCGGGCACCTACGGCGCGATGGCAGCCGTCATGGGGGTGGGCGCGGTGATCGGCGGCCTCGTGACCGCCAGCCGCGGCAACCCCCGGCGCAGCAGCACCCTCGCGTTCGCCGCCGCCGGCTGGGGCGTCGCCATCACCGCGGCCGCGGTCGCCCCGACACTGCCCTGGGAACTGCTCGCGCTGCTCTTCGTCGGCTACGGCAGCATCAGCTTCAACTCGCTGTCCAAGACCGCGCTCCAGCTCGCCGCGGCACCCGCGATGCGCGGCCGCGTGATGGCGCTGTGGGCGCTGGCCTGGGGCGGCACCACCGTGATCGGCGGGCCGCTGGTCGGCTGGGTCGCCCAGGACTTCGGCAGCCGCTGGTCGCTCGTGATCGGCGGCGTGCCCACCATCGTGCTGGGCATCCTGATGCTCCCGGCGCTGCGCCGCATGGACCACTCGGCCGGGCAGGGGGCCTCCGCGTAACCGATGACGTCGGGACGGCGGTCACGCGGAGCGGGGGCGGTGACGCGGAAGTGCCGAGCGCGGGCGGTGACCCGAAAGCCCAAGCCCCGCGTGCGTGCGGTGACCCGGTGACCCGGTGACTCCGCTCGCTCAGGCCGCCCCGCCCTCCTCCGCCAGCAACTCCCACAGCGCGTCGTACACCCCCGGCGCCGCCACGACGACGCCCGTGCCCGACAGGTCGGGTGGCAGCGGGAACGGCTCGGGCAGCAGGTTCCCGCGCCGCGCCCCCGCCTCCGTGGCGACCAGCCCGGCCGCGGCCACGTCCCAGGGCGCCAGGCTCTCGGTGTGCGCGTCGAGCATGCCCGTCGCGACCAGCGAGATGTCCAGCGCGGGCGAACCCGCGCGCCGCACGTCACGGCAGTTCAGCAGCAGCCGCCGCACCCGCTCCAGCACCGCGTCCAACTCCTCGCGCCGGTGCGGGAATCCCGTGCCCACAAGGGCGTCGCCCAGCACCGACGTGTCCGCGACCGCCAGCCGCGACCCGTTGCAGCGCGCCCCGCCGCCCTTCACCGCGGTGAACGTCTGCCCCAGGAAGGGCGCGTGCACCGCGCCCGCCCGCACCACACCGTCGACCGCGAAGGCCACCGACACCGAGACGTACGGGTAGTCGTGCGCGAAGTTCGCCGAACCGTCCATCGGGTCCACCACCCACACCGGACCGTCGAACATGCCCTCCCGCCACCCGTCCCAGGTCTCCTCGCTGACCATCCGGTGCGCGGGGAAGCGCGCCGCGAGCACGTCCCTGATCAGCGCGTCCGCCCGCAAGTCCGCGTCGGTGACGACTCCGTGGCCGTCCTTCGGGCGTCCCCGCGCCGCCTGCGTCCCGCGCAGCCGCCGCAGCAGCCCGCCCGCCGCCCGCGCGGCCCGCTCGGCCACCACGGCGGCCGTCGCGTCGTCCGCCCCGGCCGCCGGGTCCGCGGAGCCCGCCGCGTCCGCCGATCCCGCTCCACCCGCGCTGCCCGCTCCACCCGTTCTGCCCGCGCTGCCCGTCCCGGCCATCCCGACCTTCCCCCTCGTCCCGTCCCGCCCGGCCGGCCCCGTGCGGAGCCGCGGACCGGACCGTGCCACCACGTCCTCATTGTCAACGACTCGACCGCATCGTGAGATGCCGCCTGCTGTGTATGCTGCGGGCGCGGCGGGCCCGGACGCGGGAAAGTACAACCGGGAGCCGTACGGCCCGCACCCGCGTACGAATCCGGCGGGGGTGGCCCGCGACCACCGCGTCCGGCTCCGCAGACACCCCGAGGGCGGACGCCGCCCGACCGGACACCGCAGAAGGAGCAACTACGTGGCGATCGACCGGGCCCGCGCCGGGCGCCTGGCCCCGCTGCCGTTCGCGACCGGCCGCCTCGACCTGCTGCCGTTGGAGCCCAGGCACGCCGGGGAGATGGCGGGCGTGCTCGCCGACCCCGCCCTGCACCACTACATCGGCGGCGAGCCGGCCACCCCCGAGGCGCTGCGGTCGCGGTACGAGCGGCTGGCCGCGGGTTCGCCCGACCCCGCCGTGGACTGGCTGAACTGGGTGATCCGGCTGCGCGCGGACGGCTGCCTGGTGGGCACCGTCCAGGCGACGGTCGGCATCGAGGACGGCGGGCAGGTCGCCGAGATCGCGTGGGTGGTCGGCACGCCGTGGCAGGGCCGCGGCATCGCCACGGAGGCCGCGCGCGGGCTGGTGGACTGGCTCGCCGGGCAGCGCGTGCCGACCGTGATCGCCCACATCCACCCGGACCACGCCGCCTCGGCCGCCGTCGCCACCGCAGCCGGGCTCGCACCCACCGACCAGTGGCACGACGGCGAGGTGCGCTGGCACGGGACGACGGCCGCCGACAGCTAGGACAGGCGTACGCCGGAGGGCGCGCGTGCCGTGCAGGGCGCGCGCACCACCCGGCGTCGCTCCGGGGCGGGCGCCGCGCTCAGCGTGCGACGGCCAGCGCGAGCGAGGCGACGGCCAGCGCCAAGTAGGCGGCGGGGAAGGCGATGTTGGCGAAGACGCGGGTCTTGATGTGCACTGCCATCGCGCCGACGAAGTACAGCACGAGTCCGATCGCGGCGGCGATGCCGATGGGCAGCACGCCCAGCAGTCCGAGCAGCAGCCCGACCGCGCCGGCGCCCTTGAGCGTGCCGAGCGGGCGGGCCCAGGACGCGGGCACGCCCACCCGCGCGGAGTTGGCGAGGACGAAGTCCGCCTTCGCGAGGTCGGCGACGGCCATGCCGCCGTTGATCGCGATCGTGACGGCGGTGATGGTCGCGTAGGCGAGGTACACGTACGTCTCCTGTTCGGTGGGTCCGGTACGGGGGTCCCGTCCGGTGCGGCGATAGGGCGCGGGGCAGTGGGGTGCACGGCGGCGGACGGCCACCGGGCGCGACCGACCACACGGGCACGCGGGGGTCGCGGGGAGCGCCGTCGGCGGCGGGCTCCGCTCCTGCGCCGGAGCCCCGTCCACCCGCACGACCCACCCTGGTCGGACCCCCGGTTGCCGTCCAATACCTGCATCCATAACCTGGCGGAATGGATGTGGACACGCGGTTGCTGCGCTATTTCGCAGCCGTGGCGGCCGAGGGGACGCTGACCCGCGCCGCGGAGCGGCTGTACGTGTCGCAGCCGGCGCTGACGAAGCAGATCAAGCAGCTGGAGAACCAGCTCGGGATGCGGCTGTTCACCCGCTCCCGGTCCGGTATGGCGCTGACCGAGGCGGGCCGCGCGCTCGCCGAGCGGGTGCCCGCGCTGCTGGCCGACTGGGACCGCGTGCTGCGCCAGACGCAGGCCGCGGAGGGACGTGCGGCGCGCGTGCTGCGGGTCGGCTTCCTGGCCAGCGCGGCCAACGAGGCGACGCCGTCCATCGTCGCGGAGTTCGCCCGCCGCCGGCCCGGCTGGCGCGCCGACCTGCGGCAGGCGTCCTGGTCGAACCCGACCGCCGGGCTGGCCGCGGGCGAGGTGGACGTCGGGCTGCTGCGGATGCCCTTCCCGGAGCAGGACTCCTACCGGTGGGAGGTGCTGTTCACCGAACCGCGGTGCGTCGCGCTGCCGTCCGCCCACCCGCTGGCCTCGCGCGCCTCCATCGCCTTCCGCGAGTTGTGGGACGAGCCGTACGTGGCGGCGAAGGCCGAGACCGGCCAGTGGCAGGAGTACTGGACGGCGGCCGGTGAACGCGACGGCCGCCCGGTCCGGATCGGCGCCGTCACCGACCAGCCCGACGAGTGGCTCAGCGCGATCGCCAACGGCGACGGCATCGCGCTCGCCCCCGAGTCCGCGGCCCGCTTCTACGCCCGGCCCGGCGTCACCTACCGCCCGGTCACCGGCGTGAGTCCCAGCCGGGTCTGCGTGGCCTGGGCGCCCGCCGACGACGGCGATCCCGTCATCCAGGACTTCGTCCGCTGCTGCCTCGACGCGATACCCGACGCACCCGAAGAGCCGGACCCCGGTCCCTCCCCGGACCCCGGTCCCTCCCCGGACCCCGGTCCCTCCCCGGACCCCGGTCCTGACCGTCACTGAACGCCGGAACGCCGGAACGCCGGAACGCCGGAACCCCGCACGCCGTCCCCGTACCGGCCGCCCCGCTCCCCGATCCCCGGCGAGCCTTCCTGGTGATCCGCCCGGCCAGGGCGCACCCTGGAAAAAGGGCGCGCGTGTGCCCGGCCCGGCGCGCGCCAGGCTCCGCAGCACCGGGAGGACCGCGACATGACCCCCACCGAGCAGCCGAGAGCCGCGGACACCCTGGTCGTGTTCGGCATCACCGGCGACCTCGCCCGCAAGATGACGCTGCGCGCCCTGTACCGGCTCGAAAAGCGCGGCCTGCTCAGCTGCCGCGTCATCGGCGTGGCCAGCAGCGAGATGACCACGGCCGACTTCGTCGCGCAGGCCCGGGACCGTATCGCCGCCACGGGGCAGCAGATCGACGACGGCGTCTTCCGGCGGTTCGCCGAGCGCGTCACCTACCTGCACGGCGACGTCACCGACGCCGCGCTCTACACCCGGCTCGGCGCGGAGATCGGCCCCGGCCACTCCGCCCTGTACTACCTCGAAATGCCGCCCCAGCTCTTCGGCCCCATCGTCGAACAGCTCAGCGTCGCCGACCTGTTGTCCGACGCACGGGTCGCCGTCGAGAAGCCGTTCGGCCACGACCTCGCCTCCGCGCGCGCCCTCAACACCCGCCTGCGCGCCGTCCTGCGCGAGGACCAGCTCCTGCGGGTGGACCACTTCCTCGGCAAGGAACCGGTCATCGAGCTGGAGTACCTGCGCTTCGCCAACCCCGCGCTGGCCGGCCTGTGGGACCGCGACAGCATCTGCGCCGTGCAGATCACCATGGCCGAGGACTTCGGCATCGAGGACCGCGGCGCGTTCTACGACCCCGTCGGAGCGCTGCGCGACGTGGTCCAGAACCACCTGCTCCAGGTGCTCGCCGCCGTCGCCATGGACCCGCCCGCCGACGCGGGCGCCGACAGCCTCAGGGACCGCAAGGCCGAGGTGCTCAAGGCCGTACGCGCCGCCGACCCCCGCCACAGCGTCCGCGGCCAGTACGCCGGTTACCGCGACACTCCCGGCGTGGCCGCCGACTCCGACACCGAGACGTACATCGCGCTGCGGCTGGAGGTCGACAACTGGAAGTGGATCGACGTCCCGTTCTTCCTGCGTGCCGGGAAGAACCTGCCGGTGCGCAACACCGAGGTGCGCCTCGTCCTGCGCCGCGCCCCGCGGCTGGCGTTCCTGCCCACCCCCCACCAGGCCGAGCAGAACCAGATCGTGCTGCGGATCGACCCGGACCCGGGCGTGCGCCTGCAACTCGTCGCCCAGGGCGAGCAGACCTGGCGCCCGCTGACCTTGGACGCGTCCTTCATGCGCGAACTCGGCGAGCCCTTCGAACCCTACGAACGCCTGCTGCACGGCGCCCTCATCGGCGACCACAGCCTGTTCACCCGGGAGGACGGCGTCGAGGAGGCGTGGCGGATCGTCCAGCCCCTCCTCGACGACCCCGCCCCGCTGCACCCCTACGAACCCGGCACCTGGGGACCCACCGAGGCCGACGCGCTCGTCCACGGCCGCCCGCCGTGGCACGAGCCCTGGACCGCCGGCTTCGACTCCTGACCCCACCCCGCGGGCCCGGTCGGCGCAGGACGCCGATCTGACATGATGCGCTGTCAAGTACCCGGGGGCAGCTGTCGTGTCGCAAGGAGGAGCGGGCCGTGTTCGACGTCCTGGAACCAGAGGACCCGCACCAGGTCGGGCGGTACCGGATCGTGGCGCGGATCGGCGCGGGCGGCATGGGGCAGGTGTACCTGGGGCGTTCGCCCGGCGGGCGCCCGGTCGCGGTGAAGGTGGTCCGGCCGGAACTGGCCAGGGACGGTGACTTCCGCCGCCGCTTCGCCCGCGAGGTGACGGCCGCCCGGCGCGTGAACGGGGCCTTCACCGCGGGCGTCGTCGACGCCGACCCCGACGGGGCGCCCGCGTGGCTGGCGACCGTCTACGTCTCCGGGGTGTCGCTGGGCGAGGCGGTGGCCGAGCACGGTCCCTGGCCCGCCGAGCCGGTCCTGGCGCTCGGCGCGGGTCTCGCCGAGGCGCTGGAGGCCATCCACGCGGCGGGTGTCGTCCACCGCGACCTGAAACCGTCCAACGTGCTGCTGGCGCCCGACGGGCCCCGGGTGATCGACTTCGGCATCTCGTCGGCGAGCGAGGCCAGCGCGCTGACCCACACCGGCATGACGATCGGCACACCCGGCTTCATGTCCCCCGAACAGCTCACCGGGACGCCGGTCGGCCCGGCCGGCGACGTCTTCGCGCTCGGCGCGGTCCTGGCGTACACCGCCGCCGGCATCGGCCCGTTCGGCACCGGCACCCCGCACGCCCTGCACTTCCGCGCGGTGTACGAGGAGCCCGACCTCTCCGCCCTGCCGGCCGACGTGCGCGACCTGGTGGCGGCCTGCCTGGCGAAGCGGCCCGAAGACCGGCCGGAGGTGGGGGAGTTGCTCCGCCTGATGGGCACGCGAGAGGACCGGGCGGCGTCCGACGCGACGCTGCTGCTGACCGAGGGCTGGATGCCGGACGCGGTCAACCGCTTCGTCCGAGAGCGGAGCGCGGCCGCGCTGCCCCGCAACCAGGGCGCCGAACCGGCCGCGGTTCCCGAGCCGGCGTCGCCGTCGACCGGGGACGCGCCCGCGGCGCACAACGAGGCCCCGGCCGCGGGGACGACCCCGACGCCAAGCCCCACCCCGACCGTTGCGGACGCCGCCTCCGCGCCACCGCGGGGTCCGGCCGTACCTCCCGCGGCGCCCGACATACCCCACGCGCCGACTCTGCACGCTGCCGCCGGGCCGCCGGCCGCCCCCGTTCCTGCCCCCGCCCCGGTTCCTGCCCCCGCCCCCGGCCTGCACGAGGCGCTCACCCAGCCCGGCGACCGGGCTGCCCCGGGCCGCGTCCCGCCGCAAGCTCCGGACGACGAGGCACCTGAACCGGCACCTGAACCGGCACCCGAGCCGGCGCCACCGGTGATTCCGTACCCCGGCGCCGTTCCCGGCCCCCTCTCGCGGCGCAGCGCCCTGCTCGCCCTGACCGGCGTCGCGGTCGCCGCCGGAGCGGGCATCGCCCTGTGGAAGGCCAACGACGACGGTTCCGGCTCGGCCGGCTCGCCCTCCGCCGGAGGGACCCCCACCACCGGGCCGACCCCCTCCACACCGAAGCGCACGTTCCGACCCGGCCAGAAGCGCTGGCAGTTCCCCGCGCGCGACCAGGTGGAGACGACGCCGACCGTCGTCGGCGGGGTCGTCTACTTCGGCAGCAACGACCACGACTTCTACGCCCTCGACGCCGCGACGGGCAGGCAGCGCTGGACCTTCGCCGGCGACGGCCTGATGCGGTCGACGGCGGCCGTCGCCAACGGCCTGCTCTACGCCGGCAGCGACGACGGCAACCTGTACGCGCTGGACGTCACGACGGGCCGGAAGCGCTGGGTCTTCCGTACCGGCAACCTCATCGACTCGTCGCCCGTGGTGGTCGACGGGGTGCTCTACTTCGGCAGCGCCGACGCGAACCTGTACGCGCTGGACGCCGTCACCGGGAGCAAGCGCTGGAGCCACCACTTCCCGCACGACGGCCTGATCACCCAGTCGCCCGCCGTGGCCGGCGGCCTGGTCTACATCAGCACGCTGGACCACTACCTCTACGCCCTGGACGCGGCCACCGGCAAGGTGCGCTGGTCCTTCCGGACCGGCCACGTCGTCGGCTCGTCGGCCACGGTCGCCGGCGGCACGGTCTACTTCGGCAGCCTCGACAACCACCTGTACGCGCTCGACGCCGTCAAGGGGAGCAAGCGCTGGTCCTTCGAGGTGATGGGGGTGAACTCCACGCCCACGGTCGCCGGCGACGCGGTCTACTTCGGCGCCGACGACCAGCGCCTGTACGCGCTCGACGCGAGGACGGGCGCCAAACGCTGGGCCTTCCGCACCGGCGACCTCGTCGACTCCCAACCGGCCGTGGCGGACGGTGTGGTGTACACCGGCAGCGCCGACAGCCACCTCTACGCGGTGGACGCCGCGACGGGCAAGCAGCGCTGGGCCTTCCCCACGAACGGCCCCGCCTGGTCCCCGACCGTGGCGGACGGCGTCGTCTACGTCGGCAGCAAGAGCGGTCTCCTCTACGCCGTGCAGACCTGAACGCGGCCCCTGCGGGGTCGTTCCCCCCGCCCGCCGCCCGCCGCCCGCCGCCCGCCGCCCGCCGTCTGGCGCCCGGGGTCAGCGGGCGGCTGCCACGGCCAGGAGGAACCAGCCCGTGTGCGGAATCCACTGCTCGGCCCACCGCCACGACTCCTCCTCCGGGGCGTTCGCGGGGAGGAAGGCGATGTCGTCCTCGTCGCTCCAGCCGGAGGTGATGCCGTTGACGATGCCGCCGGGCAGGTTGGGGAAGTCCGAGGCGTAGTCCACGTTGCCGCGGCCACGGCCCTGAAGCATGCACGCCTGGAAGGGATTTCGGCCGGTGATCCACGCCAACTGGTCGTCGGCGAAGTCCAGCAGCCGCTCCCGGTCGGCCGCGGACACGCCCTCGGCGCCGGCGCAGAAGGACGCCGCCGCGGCGAGCGAGGCGATGGTGGCGTTCTCGCCCTGCCACCAGTAGCCGGTCTCGTTGGCGTGCGGGAAGAAGAACGCGTCACGGTCGGTGCCGCCCGCCGGGCGCACCCGCTGCCGCGGATAGCCGAACGGGTTCGGCACCGCGGAGGTCCGGGCGAGCGTGTCGAGCATCGCCCGCACCGCCAGCGAACGGGCCTCGCCGGCCTCGGGGGAGTCGGGGAGGACGGCCGCGAAACGGAGCAGGGCGAGGACGGGCAGGCCGGCCTCCACCGCGTGGAAGAAGGGCCGCCCCTCCGCGTCGGCGGTGAACCAGCCGGGCCCGCCGCCGTCCGGCTGTACGTACCGGCGCACCAGCAGCCGCGCCCGGCGCCGGGCCGCCGCGACCACCGGGGCGCCGGCCGCGACCAGTTCGCAGGCCGCCAGCAGCGCCGCGTAGTCGTCGACCACCGTCTCGGTGCCGTCGTCGAGGTACTCCAGGTTGTGCGCTTCGAGGTGCGCGAAGCCGCCCAGCGCCGCGTCCAGGTACTGCGCGCCGGTGAAGTCGCCGTGGTCGTCGAGGGTGGAGGCGCGGGCCAGCGCGGCGATCGCGAGGCCGCCGCCCTGCCGGTACGCGGCCTGGTAGCCGTCGGTACGGACGCACTCCGCCAGCGGCGCCGTCACGAACCGCTCGTCCAGCCGCTTGGTGAGCGCGTCGAAGACGCCGGTGTAGAAGTAGCCCTCGGGGGCGCGGAAGCGGACCAGGAAGTCGGCGCCCCACAGGGCCTCGTCGCGCAGCCGGGCGCCGAGCGAGCGGACCAGCTCGGGATGCCGCTCGGCGAGCACGTCCCCGGCCGCCGCCAACGCCCAGGCGCACAGCGGGATCTGCTGCGGGCTCATGGTGCGGGTGTAGGTGAGGTGGCTGAGGAACTTGCTCGGGTCGCCGCTCGCGTCCAGCCAGCCGCCGCTCGCGTCCACCTCGCGCCCGCTGTCGTCGGCCCACAGCCGCGCGTGCCGGTCCTTGCGGTCGATCTCGCCGCTGGAGCGCATCGCCCGGAAGTACGCGAGCACGTCGGACATCGTCTGCCGCTGGAGCCGGTCCGGGGCGATCTCGAACGGCTCCGAGACCGTCTCGCGCCCGCCGCCGTCCACGATCCGCACGGTGTACGTGCCGGCGGGCAGGTCCCGGGGGAGCGGGACGCGGGCGAAGGGCCCCGCCCGCCAGCCCGGGACGGCACCGACCGGGCCCGCGGTGAGCGGGCGGGGGCCGCCGGGGCCCAGGAGTTCGGCCACGCGCGGCGCGCGGCCGTCGGGCAGCACGGCGACCACGGCCTTGGCGGCGGCGAGGCCGTGGCCCAGGTGCGCGGTCAGGATCGTCGCGGAGTCATCGGTCGAACGCACCCTCGGGTACCGCCCCTTCCCTCGTGCCGCCCGGACGTTCCGGGCGGCGGTGGTTGTCACTCGTACGCAGTTGCGCCGTCAGGCGACCATCGCCGCCATCGCGACGATCATCGCGGCGCTGCCCGCCTCGTGCAGCAGCGCCGCGGCCGGCCCGCGCCCGGCCGGCCCGCGCGCGGGTGCCGGGCCCGCGCCGGAGCCCGCCAGCGCGGCGACGTGGACGCCCGTCCGCGCCACCAGCCAGCAGGCGACGACGAACACGAAGAACCGCACGTCGTACGCCCCCTCGCCGCCGGGCATCCGCATTCCGGGGCGGTGGCCCGCCGCCCCGGTGAGCCCGGCGGACCCGGGCCGGGCGACCGCCGCGGTCAGCAGCGCCATCGTGGCCAGGTCCACGACGGCCGCGGTCCGGCCGCGGCACGGGCCGGCCAGCGCCGTCCACACCCCGGCCCCCGCGACGGCGCAGGCCCCCGCCACCAGCGGCGTGCCGCACACCCCGCAGGCCATCAGCGCCATCACCACCGCGACGACCGCGGCCGGCCCCCAGGCCCGGGCTCGGGCGGCGAGCCGCTCGGCCAGGCACATCCCGGCTCCCACGAGCCCGACGGCCATCGCCACTTCACTCATCGTGCCTTCCGCTGGGTGGGAGGGACCGGCGACGCGGACGGCGGACCGCCCGCGCACGCGGAACGCCGGAAGCGTCGACGTCGTGACTGTTGACGTCGCGGCGGCCCGGAACTCACCGGTGCCCGACCGACGGCGGGCCCACGCCTGACCTACGGCGGGCCTCCGGGTGGGCCCGTGCCCGTGGTGGTGCGAAGGGCCGGCCCCGGACGACGCGTCGGCCGGGCCCGGCACTAGGCCGTGGTGTGGAAAGCCCTCCCCCCTGCCTGCGGCGGGTGAGGTGCCCTCGTCCCGTGGTGCCTGGCACCCACGCTCGCTTCGTTGTCGGGCTGGTCCGAGGAGGCCCATTACGAGGACGGCCCTCCGCCGTGCGATCCGGGGGCACCTCCCGCGCCGAAGGCAGGGGGGAGCACCAGACGCCACGGGCCCCGCCCTTCGGGCGGACGGCGCTCCTTCCACAACAGGGCCTAGTACGGGTAGTGGACCGGTTCGCTCGCGACCGTGCGCCAGCGGCGCTCGGTGAACTCCTCCAGGTTCGCGTCGCCGCCGGCCCGGCCGCCCAGTCCGGAGTGGCCGATCCCGCCGAAGGGGGCGAGCGGTTCGTCCTGGGGCGTCGCGTCGTTGACGTGGACCATCGCGGAGTTCAGGCGGCGGGCGACCTCGGTGGCCCGGTGGATGTCGGAGCCGACGACCGAGGAGACCAGGCCGTAGCGGGTGTCGTTGGCGAGTTCGACCGCCTGCTCGGCGCCGTCGACGACCGCGACCGGCGCGATGGGCGCGAAGATCTCCTCGGTCCACAGCGCGGAGGCCGGATCGACGTCCACCACGACGGTCGGGCGGAAGAACCGGCCCTCGTTCGTGCCGCCGGTCAGCACCCGGGCACCGCCGGCCACCGCCTCGTCGAGCAGCCGCCTGGCGCGCGCCAGTTGGACGTCGTTGATGATCGGACCCAGACCGGTCCGGTCCCGGAAGGTGTCGCCCACGGTGACGGCCGCGGCGCGCTCCGACAGGTTGCGCAGGTAGGCGTCGGCGACCGCGCGATCGACGATGTGCCGCCCCGCGCTGATGCAGGTCTGCCCCTGGTAGTGGAAGCTCGACCACGCCCCGATCATCGCGGCCTGATCGACGTCGGCGTCGGCCAGGACGACGAGGGCGTTGTTGCCGCCGAGTTCCAGCGAGGTCTTCTTGAGCAGGGACCCGGCGGTGCTCGCGATCTGCCGGCCGACCGTCGTCGAACCGGTGAAGTGCACCATCGCCACGTCCGGGTGCTCGACCAGCCTCCGCCCGACCTCCTCGCCGCCGGGCAGCACCTGGAAGACGCCGGCCGGCGCCCCCGCCTGCTCGAACAACTCCGCTATCGCCAGGCCGCCGGACAGCGGCGTCTCCGGCGAGGGCTTGAGCAGCACGGTGTTGCCGAGCGCGAGCGCGGGTGCGATGACCCGCATCCCCAGCACCAGCGGGAAGTTCCACGGCGTGATCGCGGCGACCAGGCCGACCGGCACGCGCTCGCCCACCGAGAAACGGCCCGGGTGCCCGGTCTGCAACACCTCGCCGACCGGCCGGGAGGCCAGCGCCGCCGCCTCGGTCAGCTCGCCGACCGCGGAGGCGATCTCGTAGTCGGCCTTGCCGGCGATGCTGCCGGTCTCCCGCACGATCAACTCGCGGAAGCCGTCGGCGTGTTCGAGAGCCGTTGCGACGCCGCGGAGGATCGCCGCACGCTCGGTGTACGGGAGCGCCGCCCATGCGCGTTGCGCGGTCACCGATGACGCCACGGCGGCGTCGACGTCGGAGGTGCCGGCGTCGCCGGCGACCCCGAGCAGCTCACCGGAGGACTTGTCACGGACCTGGAGGGTGCCTCCGGCGGCGGGCGGGTGGAATCGTCCGTCCGTGTAAATGGCTTTCGACCATGGGGGGTTGTGCGTTGCCATGTTCAGCTCCATTCAGGATTCCTAGGTGCTCCGGGGGGCGGGTGCCGTGACTCCCTGGGGTGCCCTGACCCTCCGGGGCGCCCCCTTCTGTCGGTTCCGGGACCTTGCGCCCGGCGGGTGGCTCGTCGCGCGGCTCTCCCCCTGCCTTCGCCGGGAGGTGCCCCAGCGCCCTGGTGAGTGCGGCTTCCTCCGCGAGCGGTCCTGGAACCGACAGCACGGGCATGCACCTTGGGTCAGGGGGCCGTCAGCCGGGACTTGGCCAGCGCCACCGCACCGGCGACCGGGGGGACTTCCAGCAGACGTAGCGTCAGATCGGGTTGGGCCGCGGCGAGGTGGGAGCGCAGGCCGTCGGCGAGGAGGGGCTGGGCGAGGACCACGCCGCCGGCGGCCACGACGGTGCGGCCGGTGGCGCCGCGCGCACGCAAGCGGTAGACGAGCGCGGCCAGTTCGGCCGCGGCCGCGTCCACCACCTCGGCGGCGAGCGAGGAACCCGCGGCGGCCGCGGCGAAGACCGCGGGCGCCGCCGGGCCCCAAGTGGCAGGCGTGGGGGAGTCGTTGACCGCGCGGGCGAGCCCGGGGGCGTCGGCCACACCGTAGTGGGCGAGGAGCGCGGAGAGCAGTCCGTCGTCGGGCAGGCCCATGTCGTGTGCGGCCAGCGCCGCCTTCGCCGCCTCCCGTACGATCGCCGGCGCGCTGCCCTCGTCGCCGAGCACCCAGCCCCAGCCGCCGGCGAACAGCACGGTGCCGTCGGCGCCGGTGCCCACCGCGATGGAGCCGGTGCCGGCGATGACGCCGATCCCCTGCGCCAGACCGGCGGCCGGCACCAGCAGCGCGGCGTCGTTGACGACGCTCGCGGGCACCGCGAGCGCTTCGAGGGCCGCGCCGAGGTGCGCGCAGTGCTCCTGCGTGTCGCAGCCCTGCGCGCCGACGCCGAGGGCGGCGACCTCGTCGCCCGCGGGCAGTACGGTGCGCACCCGGTCCAGCAGCCAGCGCGCGGCGTGCCGGACCGGGGCGGCCTCCCACCCCGTGGAGGGCAGTTCCACGTCGGCGCGGACCGTGCCGTCCGGAGCCGCGACCCGGATCGCGACCTTGGTGCCGCCGATGTCGGCGCCGACCAGGACCCTCATACCGTCGGCCCCCCGGTCACCTTGATGTCGGCGTTGTGGAACACGAACTCCTCGATGTCCACGGCGCGGACCTCGGCGACGGCCTCGACGAGGATCTGCGCGACCAGGATCTCCAGCACCGCGCGCTGCGCCGCCGGCAGCCGCGGCACCCGCACCGGGTGCAGCATCGGCCGCTTCTCGGGCGGCGCCGAGGTGACCAGCACCACCGGGTGCCCCGCGGCCGCGAGGGTGTCGGCCACGGTGTGCTCGCGCTCGTCGCCGAAGACCACGTGCACCCCGCCGCCGGCCGACTCCATCGCGCCGTGCAGGTACTGGCGGGTGCTCATCCCGGTCGACGGGATGCGGACGACCTCGCGGAAGAGCAGCGCGGACGCCTCGGCGGAGCCCACCGCGGGGCCGGCGCCGACGAAGTCCGCGGAGGTGGCGGTCGCGAAGAGCGGGGCCAGCGCCCGCACCTGCTCGCGCAGTTCCTTCTCCGTCGCGGCGAACAGCGCGCCGAGCCGGGCCCAGCCCTCGTCCGGCGCGCCGCCGTCCCACGCGTCGGCGAGCATGCCGAGCGCGGCGACGGTCGCGGTGTAGCCGATGGTGGAGGCGTAGCTGTCGGGCACGCTGCCGATGCCGAGCACGCCGGTGGCGATGTCCGCGATCGGCGAGGGGGTCATGTTGACCACGGCGTGCCGCAACGACGGGTCGACGGATTCGAGCACGGCGAGCGTCTCGGAACTGCGGCCGCTCTGCGAGACGCCGAACACCGGGTGCCGGCTGGCGGGGAACGGCAGCGGGTGGTCGCCGGCGCCCAGCCGCCAGGAGTGCACGCCCCGGCTGCGCAGCGACCACACCGGGGCGCAGGCGGCCGCCAGGCTGGCGCCGATCCCGACGAACACCGGTCCCGGGCCGGTGAGCAGCCCGGCCGTGGCGAGCGAGGCCACCGACGGGGCCAGCCGGGCGATCGCGGCTTCCAGCTCCTCGGCCTGGGTCGCGCGGGCCGTGGCGTAGGGGAGGTATCCCTCGCTCATGTCTGCTCCGTTCCGTCGTAGGTCCGTGTGGTGGGGTCCCACTGCGGTGGGATCGGGGGCACCTCGGGTGCGCTGCTCGCCACCCGGACGGGTGCGCCGAGGTCGACGGACTCCTCGACCGCGAGCATCACGTCGAGCACGTGGTACGCCAACTCGCCGCTGGCGCGCGGGCGGGTGCCGGACCGCAGGGCGCGGGCCAGTTCGAGGACGCCGACGCCCCGGCCGCTCGGGACGCCGACGGCGGGAACCGTGGTCCACGGCGCGCCGGGCGTGGTGTCGGTCAGCAGCCGGGTGTCGCCGTCGAAGCCGCTCACCGGCACCTCCATGACACCGTCGGAGCCGGTGATCTCGAAGAGCTGGCGGCGCAGCGGCGAGTCGAAGCTGTAGACGGAGGTGCCGACCGCCCCGGAGGCGAAGGTGGTCACCACGCTCACGTGGGTGGGCACCTCCACCGGGAACGCGGTGCCGGCGTCCGGCCCCGCGCCGATGATCCGCTGCGGGCGCGGGCTCTGGCCGCTCGCGCTCACCGACACGACCGGGCCCAGCAGTTGGACCAGGGCGGTCACGTAGTAGGGGCCGATGTCGAAGAGGGGGCCCGCGCCCTTGGCGAAGAGGAACTGCGGCCGCGGGTGCCACAGATCGGGCCCGGGGCCCTGCATCAGGGTGAGCACCGTCCTGGGCGTGCCGATCGCGCCCTCGGCCAGCAGCCGGTGGGAGGTCTGCACGCCGGGGCCGAGCACGGTGTCGGGGGCGTTGCCGACCACGACGCCCGCGGCGGCCGCGGCGTCCAGGACGGCGCGGGCGCTCGCCCGGTCCAGGGCCAGCGGCTTCTCGCCCCACACGTGCTTGCCGGCCGCGATCGCGGCCAGCGCGACCTCGGCGTGGGCGGCGGGGACGGTCAGGTTGACCACCAGGTCCACGTCGTCGCGGCGCAGGACCTCGTCGGTGGTGCCCCAGGCCGGCACGCCGTACGCCTCGGCCTGCGCGCGGGCGCGGGCGGGCACCAGGTCGGCCACGGCGGTGACGGCGAGGTCGGGGTAGCCGGTGAAGGCGTCGAGGTACTGGGCGGAGATGTCGCCGGCGCCGACCACCGCGACCCGCACGGGCGCGCTCATGCGGCACCCCCGGCCAGGAAGTACGCGGCGTTGCGTTCGACGAGCGGCCAGACGTCGCTGTGGTGGGCGACCACCTCGACGACGGGCAGCTCCACGTGCGCCGCGGTCAGCGCCAGCACCTCGTCCATCCGGCCGGCCGTGTCGACGCCCAGCACCGGGCGGTCGTTGCCGGGCTCCCGCTCGTGCACCACGTGCAGATGGCGCACCCGGTCGCCCAGGCGCGGCAGCAGCTCGAACACGTCGGCGCCGCCCACCCCTGCCCAGTAGACGTCGACCTCCAGCACCACCGCGGGATCGAGCAGCCCGGTGAGCACGTCGTAGGCGGGCACCCCGTCGATACGCTGGGCGAACTCGAAGTCGTGGTTGTGGTAGCCGATCCGGATGCCGCGCGCGGCGGCGCTCTCGGCCGCGGCGTTGAGCGCGTCGGCGAGGCGTTCCACCCCCGCCCGGTCGGCGATGCTGCCCGGGTCGACGTACGGCGTGATGACGCAGCCGATGCCGAGCGCCTGCGCGGCGTCCAGGATGTCCGCCACGTCGTGCCGGAGCACCGACGCGTGGGCGGTCGCGGCGCTCAGCCCGGCGTCCCGCAGCGCGGCGCCGAGCCGCTCGGTGTCGCCGAGGATGTCGTACGGCTCCGCGTGGGTGAAACCGAAGCCCGCCAGTCGCGCGAGGGTACGGTCGAGGTCCGCGGGTCCGATGTCGTCACGCACGCTGTAGAGCTGGATTCCCAGCGGCTGCGCGGTCGTCATGCGCCGGCCTTTCCGTGGTCGTGGTCATGGTCGTGCTCGTGGTCGTCGTGGTGGGTTCCGCGGTCGTGGTGCGGGTCGTGCCGCTCGCCCGGACCGCCTTCCCCGGGCGGGTGGTGGCCGCCGGCGTGGCAGTGCGCGGCGGTGGGGGCGGGGATGTCCAGCGTCGGGTTGCGGTCGAAGAAGCCGTACGGCTTGAGCGCGAACCCGGCGGAGTCGACGGGCATCACCGGCCAGTCCTCGGGTCGCGGGAAGTGGGTCAGGCCGAAGGTGTGCCACAGCACGATGTCGGTGTCGTCCACCGACCGGTCGGCGGCGGTCCACGCGGGCAGCCCGCCACCGCCCTGGTGCATGTTGACCAGGTCGCCCGCCGGGTACCGCTCGTCCGGCGCGTACGGCGTCACCCACAGGTGCCGGGTGGCGTACGTGGCCCGCCGGTGGATGTCGGAGTCGGCGTCGGCGAGCAGCACCGGCCGTCCCTCCGGGTGGAGTTGGTAGCCCACCGGGTTGCCCAGCCGGTTGGTGACCGAGGGGTTGGTGACCACCCAGGACCGGTTGCGGGTGTTGTCGGCCAGGCGCTGCGCGCCGGACTCTGTGCGCAGCCGGGTGACGGTCTGGGTGAAGCCGGTGCCGGTGGGGTTGCCCGGCCCGCGCGGCACCGCGGCGGACTCCACCTCGTCCACGGCGTTGCCGGTGCCGTCCACCGCCATGTCCAGCCGGGCGCTGAACAGGTGCTGGTGGTACGGCGCGCCGAGGCCGGGGGCGAGTTCGGAGGCGTAGGCGTAGCCGGGGCCGGGATAGCCGGAAGTGAAGACGACACCGGTCGCCTTGACCTCCAGCTCGATGGCGCCGTCGAGCGAGAAGTACCAGTAGAAGCCGTAGTCGTAGTTGCCGACGGTGACGAAGAAGGAGATCACCAGGCGCCGGCCGCGCCGGGACTGGGTGGAGCCGTTCCAGTTGTCGGAGTGCTTCCACAGGATGCCGGTGTCCTCCTCGTGGATGCAGATCGCCTGCGGGACGACGTGGACGCCGCCCTCGCTGTCGGCGAGCACCGCGTCGAGGTAGGTGATGTCGCCGACGCAGTCGCAGCCCAGTTCCAGGGAGTTGGCGAACCCGCCGAGCAGGTACTCGCCGCAGTCGAAGAAGTTCTGGAACCAGCGCTGCGGGCTCGGGTCGCCGTAGGGGACGACCATCTCGGCCAGGGAGGCGCGGTAGAGCACGGGACGGCGGCGGCCGGCGTCGTCGATGCCGATGTTGTGCAGCACCAGGCCCTCGCGCTGGTCGAAGCCGACCTGGAGGGACCAGCCGAGCCAGTCGATGACGCCGTTCTCGTCGATGGTGAAGCTCGGGCCCTCGGGCTGGGTGATCTCGATCGGCTTCAGCCCGGCGCGCGGCGGCTGCCCGACCCACCGCGGGTCGTGGTAGTTGCCGTCCTCCTGCGGTACCGGCAGGTGCGCGACGTCCAGCACGTCGAGGACCTCGCGGGTGACCACGTCCACGACGACGGTGACGCCGTCGACCGGGTGCGCCCAGCCGAGGTCGTCCGGCGTCTTCTGCACGAAGGTGAAGCAGCGCTGGAGGCGGCGGCCCTCCTCACCCGCGCCGGGCACGCCCGCGGACAGCGGGTTGACCCGCAGTCGCGTCACGTCGGTCAGGCCGCGCCTGCGCATCGCCGCGAGCCAGCGCTCGTCGCGGTGCACGATCTCCTCCACGAGCGGGAACTCGGCGAGCACCACCGGGACATGGCCGTCGGTGGCGGTGTCCAGCACGCGAGCCGACACGATCCGGTCCTCGCCGGGGCAGGCGACGACGTCGTGCGACAGGCCGGTGCGCAGGTCGATCAGCATGGCGCGGAAGCGGCGCGGGGCGATCGCGCCGGCGAGCAGCTCGCGCTTGTCCTGCTCGGCGAGGCCGAAGTAGGACACGTGGGTGTCGGGGCCGATCAGGCCCTCGCGCCGGAGCAGCGCGGTGCAGGCGGTGATCTCGTCGGGGCGCGGCGAGGCGAGGGCGACGGCCAGGGCGGGCGCGTCGTAGGCGTCGGCGCGGCCGGTGGCGCCGGCGGCGGCACTGCCGTCGTCGCCGCCGTGCGCGGGCGGTGGTGTTGCTGTGGTCACGGGGGCTCCGCTTCTGCGAAGGGGGTTCGGGGGGCGCCGGGTCATTGGCCGGCGTTCCGCATGAAGGAGGTGCGCAGGCGGTAGCGGTCGCCGGCGTAGCGGATCGACGAGGACAGCAGCGGCCGCTGGGCGCGGTCGCGGACGATCTGCCGCATGTCGAGGACGGGGGTGCCCGCCGCGATGGCGAGGTGGCCGGCGAGCGCGGCGTCGGCGGGCCGGGCCTCGATGGTGGTGTCGGCCTGGGCGAGCTCGAAGCCCGCGTCGGCGATCGTGTCGTAGAGGGACCGGACGGTGAAGTCGACCGTGTCGAAGCCCGCGGCGACGTCGGTGGGGACCAGCGAGTGGTCGACCGCGATGGGTACGCCGTCGAGCATGCGGACCCGCTCCAGCCGGTACAGCGGGGTGCCGGGGGCGATCTGGAACGCCTCCGCCTCGTCGAAGCTGGCCGGACCGGTCTCTCGGCGCAGCACCTGCGAGGTGGCCAGCAGGCCCATCCGGCGGGCGGTCTCGGAGAACGACTCCAGGGTGTTGGGCCACTCCTTGCGCTCCGCCGCGGAGACGTACCAGCCGCGGCCCTGCGCGGCGCGCAGCACTCCCTCCTCCACCAGCGCGGTGAGCGCCTTGCGCAGCGTGACCCGCGAGATGCCGAGCATCCGGCACAACTCGCGTTCCGGGGGCAGCCGGGAGCCGGGCTTGACCTCGCCGACGGCGATCCGGTTCTCCAGCGCCTCCTTCGCCTGCATCCACAGCGGCTCCGGGTAGCCGCCGGTCAGCGCGGCCGGCACCGCAGGCAGCTCCGGTACCGCCGGCGCCGGTGTTCGCGGTGCCGGTGCCTGGCCCGCCGGTGTCCGCGGTGCCGCCGCGGGGTCCGGCCGGCGCGCGCTCATGTGATCCGTGCTCATGCCGGCGCCTGGACCTTCGGCTCCTGGACCTTCTCCCACGTGCCCGAGCGCATCGAGGCGTAGCAGGCGTCCAGCACGTGGTTGACGACGACGCCGTCCTCGAAGGTCTCGCGGGGCACCTCGCCGCGGGCGAAGCAGTCCACGAAGTGCCGCATCTGCTGGCTGAACCCGTAGGCGCGGGCCTCCTCCGGCACCGGGTAGACCCAGCCGGTGTCGGCGTCGGCCTTCTCCACCAGGTAGCCGGCCGGGCGCTCGATGAAGCCCCACACCGGTGTCGCGGAGGTGTCGGTGACCAGGCGGCCGGCGCTGCCGACGAGTTCGTGCCGCAGTTGCATGCCGCCCTTCTCGATCCACGACGACTCCACGGTGGCCAGCTGGCCGCCCGCGAACTTCAGCAGCGCGATCGCGGTGTCCTCGCCGGTGGTCCGGTCCGCGTGGGCGAGGGTGGCGCCCCACGCGAAGACCTCGGTGATCGGGTTGTCCTTGCCGAAGAAGTGCCGGGCGGACTCCACCGTGTGGCACCCCATGTCGAGCAGGGCGCCGCCGCCGGCGGTCTGCGCGTCCCAGAAGTGCGGGGCGTGCGGCCCGGAGTGGGCCTCGCGGGCCCGCATGGTGAGCAGATCGCCGATCGCGCCGGCCGCGACCATGTCGTGCGCCTTGGCGATGTTGGGCGAGAAGACCGAGCTCTCGGCGTAGCCGTGCCAGACGCCCGCCTCGCGGACCACGTCCAGGATCTGTGCCGCCTCCGCGCCGGTGCGGGCCAGCGGCTTGGTGCACACCACGCCCTTGCCGGCGGCGGCGACGGTCCGTACCGCGTCCAGATGCGCCTCGTTGGGCACCGCGACGACCACCAGGTCGACGGCCGGATCGGCGCACAGGGCGGCCATGTCGTCGTAAGCGCGGGCCGCCGGGGCCCACTTGGCGGCCAGCGCGGTGGCGCGCGCGAGGTCGCGCGAACAGGCTGCCACCAGCGTCGCGTTCCTCACGTCCTGGAGCGCGTCCGCGTATGTGTCGCCGATGAATCCCGAACCTATGAGACCGACGCCGATCACGCGTTCCTCTTCCCTCGTCCTGCGGTGGCCGGCCGCGGGCGGTGCCCGCAGCCGGACTCTCACGTTAGTTCTTTGGTCTGCTTATGGTATGTCAGGGGTCCACTAAATATAGACCACGCAATACCACTGGGGGAAAGCGGGCGGTCCCCATCAGCCCTCCAGCAGCACGTCGAAGGCCCGGGACAGCTCCTCGTCGACCGACTTCAGCTCCGGGTGGGCGTCGTAGTGCGCCAGCACCTCCCGGGCGCCCTGCGAGAACGACACCTCGGGTGCGAACCCCGGTACCAGCGCGCGCAGTTTGGAGGTGTCGAAGAGCATCGAGTGCCGGAAGTCGTGCTCCAGCACCTCGCCCCAGCCCGGCACCCGCTCGGCGATCGACTCGCTGGCCCGGTGCCGCAGCAGGGGGTCGCGCACCCCGGCCGCCGTGGCCAGGGCGAGATGGATCTGGTCCCAGGTGAGGATGTCGCCGCTGACCACGTTGACGCTCTCGCCGACCGCGTGGTCCAGGCCGAGCAGCGCCACGAAGGCCCGCGCGAAGTCCCGGGCGTGGGTGAGGGACCACAGCGACGTGCCGTCGCCGTGCACCACCACCGGCCGCCCCGCGCGCATCCGCTCGATCGCCGTCCACCCGGCGAGCACCGGGACCACCGTGCGGTCGTAGGTGTGGAAGGGCCGCACGATCGTCAGCGGGAAGCCGGTGTCGCGGTAGGCGTCCTCCAGCAGCAGCTCGCAGGCGATCTTGTCCCGCGCGTAGCCGAAGACCGGCTGGCGGCGCGGGCTGGACTCGGTGATCGGCAGGTGCGGCACCGGCCGGCCGAAGACCGAGCAGGTGCTGATGAAGACGTACTGCCCGGTCCGGCCGGTGAACAGCTCCGGATGCGCCCGCACGTCGTCGGGCGTGAAGCCGACCCAGTTGACGACCGCGTCGAACTCCTCGTCGCGCAGCACCGCCTTCAGCGCCGCCGGGTCGCGGACGTCCGCCCGCAACTGCCGTACGCCGTCGGCGACCGCCCGCACCGGCTCCGAGCGCGTCACGATCGTCACGTCCACGCCCTGGGCCGCGGCCCGCGCGGCCGCCGCCGAACCGATCATCCCGGCACCGCCGAGGAACAGCACCCTCATGCCTGCTCCTCGGTCGGCGCCGGGACGACCGCGCCACGGGACAGCCCGTGGCCGACCAGATGGGCGTAGGAACGGCGCAGCGCCTCGAACGTGTCGATGTGCAGCCGCTCCAGCTCGACGATGTGCCAGCGCGGACCCGACGGCGTCGTCAGGGTGCGGGTCCAGTCGATCCGGCCCTCCCCGATCGGCACCATCACGTCGTCCTCGTAGGAGAGCGCCGGGCCGTCCTTGACGTGCACGAAGCGCGCCCGCTCGCCGAGCCCGGCCAGCACCTGCGCCGGGTCGGCGCCGCCCATCACCGTCCAGTAGGCGTCGAGTTCGACCAGCACCCGGTCGTCGAGCAGCTCCAGCAGCAGGTCGTACGCCGACCGGCCGCCGAACTCCTGGCTGAACTCGGCGAAGTGGTTGTGGTAGGCGATCCGCATGCCGCGGCCGGCCGCGCGCTCGGCGGCCTCGTTGACCCGCGCCACGCCGCGCCGGATCGCGTCGGGGGAGTCGAACTCCTCGCGCTCCATGCTCCACACCAGGACCTCGGCGCCGAGCTCCTGGTTCTGGTCCAGCAGCCGCTCGGCCTCCGCCCCGGCCGGGAACGGGGTGTGCGCGCTGGTGAGGGTGAGCCCGGCCGCCGCGACGGCGTCCCTGACCCGGGCCGGCCCGAAGTGCTCCACCAGCCCGTAGGTCTCGATGCCCAGGTAGCCCAGCTCCGCCAGCCGGGCCAGGGTGCCCTCCAGGTCGGCGCGTGCCTGGTCCAGCACCGTGTACATCATGACGCCGATACCGGCTGCCATGTCTCCTCCTCCGGCCGGCCGCGCGGGGCCGGCGCTCGTCGTCTCAGTCACGGCCGGCCGCCCACAGCAGCGCCTGCCGGACCAGGGCGCGCACCGGCGGCTCGCCCCAGGAACGCATGTCGTGGCCGAGCGCGAGGTAGACCACCCGGCCGGCCCCGACCTCGCGGGCGTACAGCACCGGGATGACCGCGCCGTCCGCCCGGTGCCGCTGCGCGAGCACCGTCACGTCCTCGTCGGCGAGCTCGAACTCGTAGTACTCGTCGAAGAGTTCGAAGTCGGTGACGCCCGCGGTGATCGGGTGCTCCGCGACGATCTCGATGGTGTGCCGGCCCTCGTGGTGGCCCGGCCCGTGCGAGAGGTAGCGGTTGCCGAGCAGCTCGAACATCGGGCGGTCGGCCGGGTCCAGGCCGTCGCCCTGCCAGCCGAGGATGTTGGCGCCGTGCACCCCGACCAGCCCCTTGCCGGCTCGCACCGCGTCGGCCAGCGCCTGCTGCTGGCCGGTCGCGAAGTGCCCGCCCGCGGTGTAGAAGAGGTAGACGTCCGCCTCGGCCGTCTCCGGCCGCGGATCGGTGAACCGGCTGGTGCCCATGGCCTTGCGGGTGGCGAACCCGGCCTCGACACCGAGCTGCTGGAAGACTCCGGCGGCACTGAGCAGGTCGTGGTGGGTGTCGTCGCCGTTCACGACGACCATGGCTCTCGGCGTCGTCAGGTGGGACATGGCTCTCCTCGCGGGGGTGCGGCAGAAAACGGGATCGGGGTGCCCGGCGCCAGCGCACGGGGCGGGTGGATCGGACCGGGCGCGCGGTGCGGGCCGGGTGGGCGGTGCGGACCGGGCGCGCGGTGCGGGTGCGCGGCCCGCGGTGCGGGTGCGCGGCCCGCGGTGCGGTGCGCGGGCCGCGGCGGATCAGACCGGCTTCAGCCGCAGCGCGACCACCGGGTTGGGCACCGGGCTGAAGTAGGGGTCCTGCGGCGTGGGGAAGCCGGTCGCCTTCGCGGTGCTCCAGTTGCCGTAGCTGCCCCAGTAGAACATCGGTATCCACGGCAGGTTCTCCACGAAGATCTTCTCGATCCCGTCCAGGATCTGCTGCCGCTGGGCGTCCGTGGTCGCCTTCGGGTACTCCTTGAACAGCTCCGCCGCCTCCGCGTTCCGGAACCGCTCGATGTTCTGGTACGTCGGCGTCGCCTTGCCGAGCGGGAAGTACAGATTCGGGTTGATGGTGTCGTAGTAGTAGGAGAACGCCCGCGGCGCGGAGTTCACCGGGTAGCCCATCGTGGAGTCGAAGTCACCCTTGGCGGTGCGGGTGTTGATGTCGTTCACCGTGGTGGTGTCGATGGTGAGCTTGATGCCGATGTCCTTGAGCTGGGAGATCAGCACCTGCACCCGGGAGGCGATGTCGGTGTACGCCGACGGGAAGGTGATCGAGAACTCCAGCCGCTTCCCGCCCTTGCGGTAGTAGCCGTCGCCGCCCTTGGTGTAGCCGGCGTCGGTCAGCGTCTGGTGCGCCTTGCCCACGTCCTGGGTGAAGTCGAGGCCCTTGTACTGCGGCGCGATCGACGAGGTGTACGCGGGCATCGGCAGCCCGGTGACGCTGGTGGCCGGCGGCGAGGCGGTGGCCGCGCCGACCTGCTTGCGGTTCACCCCGAGGCTGATCGCCTTGCGCACCGCGATGTCGCTCAGCGGCCAGCGCTCCAGGTTGGGGATCAGGCCGTCGGTCCCGGCCAGCGGCGCCCAGTAGTTGTTGTGCTTGCTGCGGCTGAGGTACGTCCGGTCGGCGTTGGCGATGTACGTGCCGCCCCAGTCCGCCAGACCCTGGACGAGCGCGTTCGTCATGCTCTCGTTGTCCTTGTACGCGACGAACCGCAGCGACTTGATCTGCGCCTTCGGCTGCCAGTAATCCTCGTTGCGCACCAGCGTGAAGCTCTGCGGGGAGAACTGGTCGAGCTTGTACGGGCCGGTGCCGACCGGGTTCTTGTCGGTGTACGTGACCGGGTTCTTCACCGTCGACCAGATGTGCTTGCTGACGATCGGGACCGACACCACTTCGGTGAAGAACTGCTCGGAAGGCACGTCGAAGGTGAAGACGATCTGCGCGGGGCTCGGCGAGGTGACCGTGCTGAACTTGACGCCACCCAGGTTGAGCGCCCCGTTCTGCTTCAGCAGGGTGTAGGTGAAGATCACGTCGTCGGCGGAGAACGCCGTGCCGTCCGTCCACTTCACACCGGTCTGCAACTCCAGCGTCAGCGTCTTGTTGCTGTTCGACCAGCGCCAGGACTTCGCCAGCCAGGGCAGGTCATGGCCGATGTTGACGGTGTTGATCTGGACGAGCGGCTCGTAGATGAAGCCGCCGGACCCGGGGCTGGTGTAGGTCAGTCCCTGGGCGGTGTTCTCCAGGAACGGGTTGAAGACCTGCGTGAGGTTGTCGGCTTGGGCGGCCACGGTGAGCGTGTCGCTGCCGCCCGAGCTGCCGCCGCCGGACGGCTGGCAGGCGGACAGCGCGAGGGTGCCGGCGCCTGCCAGCGCACCTGCGAGGACGCCGCGTCTGGTCATGCCGGACGCGAGGGGCGACTGTGAAGTGGTCACGTGCGTCTGCTCCTTGGAAGTAGGGACAGCGGATGAGCTACGTGCGGGCCGGCGGGGTGCGGCCCTGGGGAGATCAGGAGGCGGGTGCGTCCGGAGTGTCGGATGCGTCCGGCGAATCGGGCGTGGCGGCGGTCGCCGGCGCCGGTGCGGTGGCGGGGGTGGGCGCGGTGGCGGTGGCGGTCGCGGTGGCGACCTCGGCCACGGGTGCGGTGAGGTTCGCGACGGCCTCCGCGTTGTCCGCGCGCCTGGCGCGGGCCTCGGGGTCGTCGGCGTACAGCCAGCACCGGGCGGTGTGGCCGGGGGAGAGCTCGAACGGCTCCGGCACCTGGCCGGCGCACCGCTCCATCGCGTACGGGCAGCGCGGGTGGAACCGGCAGCCGGACGGCGGGTTGATGAGGCTGGGCGGCTGCCCGATGTCCCGGACCCGGTCCGCCCCGACCCGCGACGGGTCCGGCGCGGACGCGATCAGCAACTGCGTGTACGGGTGCGCCGCCTGCTGCGTCACCGCCTCCGACGGGCCGGACTCGACCACCTGGCCGGCGTACATCACCGCGGTGTCGGTGGCGAAGTAGCGGGCGGAGGCGATGTCGTGGGTGACGTAGAGCATCGCCGCGTTGCGTTCCTCGGTGAGGCGGCGCAGCAGGTTGAGGATGCCCAGCCGGATGGAGACGTCGAGGCTGGAGACCGGCTCGTCGGCGAGGAACACCTCGGGGTCGGCCGCCAGCGCGCGGGCGATGGACAGCCGCTGCAACTGCCCGCCGGACAGCTCGTGCGGGTACTTCGCGGTGAACTGCCGCGGCGGCACCAGGTTGATCTGGGTCAGCAGGTCGTCGATGACCGCGGTCCGGTCCTTGCCGTGCTTGCCGGGGTGGTGCAGCGCGACCGCCCGCTTCAGGGTGCCGGCGATCGTCGCGACCGGATTGAACGAGCCGAACGGGTCCTGGAGGATCAGCTGGACCTTGCGCACGTGGTCGCGGAAGGCCCGGCCGCGCAGTGCCCGGACCGGCTCGCCGTGCAGCCGCACCTCCCCGCTGGTGAGCGGGTAGAGCTGGGCGAGCAGCCGGGCGAGGGTGGACTTGCCCGAGCCGGACTCGCCGACCAGCGCGGTGATCCGGCCCGCGTACAGCCGCAAGGACACGTCCTCGACGGCGTGCACCACCTTGCGCTCGGCGCCGCGCACCGGCAGTCCGCCGCGCACCGGGAAGTGCTTCGTCACGTGGACGGCTTCCAGCACGGGCCGCTCGGCGGCGGTGCCGCCGGTGCCGCCGGTGCCGCCGGTGCCGCCGGCGCCGGTGGCCGCCGTGGCCGTGGTCTCAGCGCTCATCGGGTCTCACCTGTCGCCAGTTCGTTCGGGGTCGTCTCGGGGTGCGCGGGCCGCGCCGTGCCGGGGCCGGCGGCACCGGGTTCCGCGCCGGCCTTCGCCCCGGGTGCGGCGTCGGCGTGCAGCAGGCAGGCCGCCAGCCCGGTGCCGCCGCCGGGTCCGCCCACCTGGTACAGCGGCGGCACCTGCGTGGCGCAGGCGTCGAACGCGTGCGGGCAGCGCGGCCGGAAGGCGCACCCGGTCGGCAGCCGGCGCAGGTCGGGCGGGGAGCCGGGGATGCCGGTCAGCTCCCGCTTGGGCCCGCCGAGGGTGGGGAAGGACGCCAGCAGCCCGCGGCTGTAGGGGTGTTGCGGACGGCGGTAGAAGTCGTCGGCCGGCGCCATCTCGACGACCTTGCCGCCGTACATCACCGCGATGGTGTCGGAGAGTTCGATCAGCAGCGACAGGTCGTGGGTGATGAAGACGACCGAGAAGCCGAGCCGGTCCTTGAGCTCCATGATCTTCTCGATGATCTGGCGCTGGATCACCACGTCGAGCGCGGTGGTCGGCTCGTCCATCACGATGATCTCGGGGTCCAGTGCCAGCCCGACGGCGATCATCGCGCGCTGCCGCATCCCGCCGGACAGTTCGTGCGGGTAGGAGTTGGCGCGGTCGGCCGGGATGCCGACGATGCCGAGCAGTTCGATCACCCGGGCGGCGCGCTCGGGCGCGTTCATCTTCGGCCGGTGGGCGACGATGACGTCCTCGATCTGCGCGCCGATCCGCAGCACCGGGTTGAGCGCGTGCATCGCGGACTGGAAGACGATGGACAGCTCCTCCCAGCGGAATCCGCGCAGTTCGGCGTCGTCCATGGCCAGCACGTCGACGGTGTCGCCGTCCGGGCCGGTGTAGTGGACCTCGCCCTGGCTGATCTCGGCCGGCGGCTTGTGCAGCCGGGTGATGGCGTAGGCGAGGGTGGACTTGCCGGAGCCGGACTCGCCCGCGATGCCGAGCACCTCGCCGCGGCGCAGCCGGAACGACACGTCGCTGACCGCCGGGGTGCGGCTGCCGCCCTCGCCGACGTACTCCACCCGCAGGTTGCGCACGTCCAGCACGACGTCGGTGCTGTCCTGGGTGAACGGGGTGGGGGCCGGCCGGCGCACCCGCGGGCCCTGCTGCTTGACGCGGCGGGTCCGCTTCGCCGACACCTGGCCGCGCTGGGCCTTCTTGGTGCCGATGCCGGCCTGCCGCAGCCGGGGGTTGATGAACTCGTCGATGCCGAAGTTGACCAGGGACAGCGCGGTGCCGAGCACCGCGATCGCCAGCCCGGCGGGCACGAACCACCACCAGGCACCGGTCAGCAGCGCGCTGCCGGTCTGCGCCCAGTACAGGATCGTCCCCCACGACCACTGGGTGACGTCGGCCAGGCCCAGGAACGCCAGGCTGGCCTGGGTGAGGATGGCCATCGTCACCGTGCCCAGGAAGGACGCGGCGATCACCGCCACCTGGTTGGGCAGGATGTCCTTGACGATGATCCGCCAGGTGGGCTCGCCGGTGGCGCGTGCGGCCTCCACGAAGTCCCGTTTGCGCAGCGACAGGGTCTGCGCGCGCAGCACCCTGGCGCCCCAGGCCCAGCCGGTCACGGTGATGACCAGGATGATGCCGAGCGAGCCGCTGTGCGGCAGGTACGCGGCCAGGATGATGGTCAGCGGCAGGCTCGGCAGCACCAGGAACACGTTGGCCAGCAGCGACAGCACCTCGTCGCCGAGGCCGCCGACGTAGCCGGCGGTCACGCCGACCGCCACCGACAGCACGGTGGTGAGCACGGCGGCGCCGATGCCGACCAGCATCGAGGCGCGGGCGCCGTAGAGCATCTGCGACAGGACGTCCTGGCCGTTCTGCGTGGTGCCCAGCCAGTGCGAGCCGGACGGCCCGGCGAGGGTGGTGTCGCTCACCGACGACGGGTCGTACGGCGAGATCCACGGCGCGACCACGGCCAGCACCACGAAGATCAGCACGATCACCAGACCGGTCAGGGTCAGCGGTGAGCGCAGCAGGCGCAGCCAGAGACGGTCGGGACCGGCGGAGGACTCGGCCGCGGGGCCGGCGCCGGCGGTGTCGGGGACAGCGGCGTCGGACTCGGCCAGGGCAGCGGGTTGCAGGGCCATGATCAGCTCTCCCTTGTCCTCGGGTCGAGGAAGACGTACGCGATGTCCGCGACGAGGTTGGCGACGAGTACCAGCACGGTGATCAGCAGGAAGATCGCCGACATCAGCGGGTAGTCGGCCGCCTGGGCGGCCTTGAAGAGCACCGATCCGATGCCGGGGTAGTTGAAGACGACCTCGGTGACGATGGAGCCGCCGATGACGAAGCCCAGGGACATCGCGAAGCCCGACAGCGACGGCAGCATCGCGTTGCGCGCCGCGTAGGTGTACATCACCCGCCGCTTCGACAGGCCCTTGGCCTCGGCGAGCCGGACGTAGTCCTCGCTGAGCGTGGTGACCATCATGTTGCGCATGCCGATCAGCCAGCCGCCGATCGACGCCACGGTGATGGTCACGGCCGGCAGCACCGCGTAGTTGATCGCGCTGCCGATGAAGCCGCTGTTCAGTCCGATGTGCTGGTCGAGCGCGTAACCGCCGGACAGCGGGAACCACTTGAAGGTGATCGCGAAGAGATAGACCATGATGATCGCGAACCAGAAGTACGGGATCGACGACAGGAACGTCGTGATCGGCACCAGCGAGTCCAGCCAGCTGCCCCGCTTCCAGCCGGCCAGCATGCCCAGCGCGGTGCCGATGACGAAGCCGAGCACCGTGCAGATCGTCACCAGGATCAGCGTCCAGTACATGCTCTGCCCGAGCACCGTGCTGACCTTCGACGGGTAGTAGGCGTAGGAGGTGCCGAAGTCACCGGTGAAGACGCTGTGCCAGTAACTGACGTACTGCTGCCAGAGGTTCTGGTCGGACTGGCCGAACAGCACCCGCAGCGCGTGCACCGCGGAGGGGCTGAGCTTGCCGTGGAACTGCTGGATCAGGTTGTCGGCCGGGTTGCCCGGCATGATCCGCGGGATGAGGAAGTTGAGGCTGATCGCCGCCCAGGCGGTGAGCAGGTAGAAGGCGATCTTCCGTAGCAGCGTGCGCACCGGTCACTCGCCTTCACGATCGGGTCGACAGGCCCAGCGGGCGGCGCGCCGCACCAGCTCGCGCATCGCGGGCTCGCCCCAGATCCGCATGTCGTGGCCGAGTTGGAGGTAGCAGACCCGGCCCTGGCCGTACTGCCGGGTGTGCAGCAGGGGTTCGGTGCCGGTGGCGGTCTCCCGCCAGGCGACCACCTGAGCGTCGTCCGCCGTCGCCAGTTCGTAGTGCTCGTGGGTCACCTCGAACGGCGGTATGCCCGCGGTCAGTTCGTGGTCCGGGTCGAGCCGCACCTCGAACCGGCTCTCGTGCGGCAGCGGCCCGTGCGAGAGGTAGCGGCCGCCGATCAGCTCGGCGAGCAGCCGGTCGCCCGCGTCCAGCCGGTCCGGCGGCGAGGCGAGGACCGTGGTGGAGTGCAGCGCGACCAGGCCGCAGCCGCCGTGCACCGCCCGCGCCAGCGCCTGGCGCTGCCCGGTGGTGAAACGGCCCAGCGCGGTGTACAGGACGATCACGTCCGCGTCGGCCGCGCCGTCCAGCGGGGCGGTGCCGAGCCCGGTGCGGGTCGCGAAGCCCTCCTCGGTCAGCGTGCTTTGCAGCACGGAGGCCGCGGTGAACAGGTCCTCGTACACGTCGTCGCCGCTGATCACGGCGAGGGCGGACGGCCCTGCGGGGCGGCCGGCCGGGGCCGCGGCACGGGCGCGGTGCCCGGCGGCCCGGGCGGCGGGCCTCGCGGGGTGGCCGGCCCGGACATGGCGGGGCTGGGATATCTGCATGCGCAGGCTCGATTCAGTAGGTGGAGCGCAATTCACCGGTAGGGCTCCAGAAGCCCTCTGCGCGCCCGCTGGTCAGGGCGTTGTCCATCCGGTCCAGCGGCAGCACCACGCGCCGCCTGGACCTGCTGCTCTCATAGGTGGCGAAGATCAACTCGGCGCCGCGCAGCGCGTGTTCGGCGTGCAGCGCCGGCCGGCTGCCGGTCCGCAGCGAGGCGACCAGGTCGCGGATCGCGTCGGCGGTGCCGGCCACGATCGCGGGGTCCACACCGCGGTCCCAGGTACGGGAGTCGGTGTCGAACGGCGACTCGCGCAGCAGGTCGTCCTTGCCGAAGCGCCGCAGCAGGGTGCGGGCGCCGCGGATGTCGGCCCGCCCCCGGGTGCCCTGGACGATCAGTCCGAGGCCGTTCTCCAGGTTGAGCGCGGAGGTGTGCGGTTCGCGGCCGGTGGAGACCACCGCCCGTACCCCGTCCGCCCAGCCCACCTGGGTCAGTGAGGCGGTCTCGGTGAAGACGCCGTACACGTAGCGGTTCACCGAGACGTCGATCTGGCCCAGCACCCACTCCGGGGCGGCGTCCTGCCGGTGGAAGAGGATGAGGTCGAGGATGTGGGTGCCCCAGTCGAAGAGGTTGGGGCAGTACCCCTCGACGGTCACCACGTCGCCGATCTCGCCCTGCGCGATCCACTCCCGGGCCTGCCGCTGCACCGCCTCGAAGCGCCGCTGGAGGTTGAAGGTGAGCTGCACCCCGGCGTCGGCGGCGGCGGTCACCATGGCGACGGCGTCGCCGTAGCTGAGCGCCATGGGCTTCTCGCAGTGGATCGCCCGGGCGCCCGCCGCGATCGCCGCCCGCACCACGTCGAGGTGGAGCGCCGGCGGCGTGCAGACGCTGACCAGGTCCGGCCGGGTGGCCGCGAGCAGCTCGCGGAAGTCGCGGTGGACGGCGGGCACTTCGAGTTCTGCGGCCAGCGCCTCGGCGGACGCGGTGTCCACGTCGGCGAGACCGGTCAGCGCCACCCCGGGGGTGGCGAGATAGCCGAGGGCGTGCACCCTGCCCTGCGAGCCGGCCCCGACGACAACCGCCGACAGGTCCGCACTGGAGACCCGCATGGAGTCGTCCATGCATACCTCACCTTCTCCGGACGCTAGTGATGGTGTGCCAAACGCATACCACTTGGCGACATCTTATTCCGAAGAGCGGCCCTGTCTAGGGGTCGAACAGCAGGTAACGCGGCGGAAACTCGACCCATAATCATGATGTTTGGTCGAAAAACCGGACAAGTGGGATGGTGGATTCGGCCATGATCGCCTTGCATGGGGGCTTACCACTTAGAACCAGATGGCTACACTGACCCGCACCACTCAGACAGGAGACTCGTATGAAGTTCAGTCAACTGATCGGCCCCCGCACCTCCGAGGTCGTCACCGCCGACGACCCGGCCCCCGGCGACGGTCAGGTGCTGGTGGACGTACTGGCCTGCGGAGTGTGCACCTCGGACATCGGACCGTGGCTCACCCACGACCCGGCCGCGCCGCCGGTGCGGCTCGGCCACGAGATGGTCGGCAGGGTCGTCGCCACGGGACGCGACGCCGCCCGCTGGCAGCCCGGCGACCTGGTGACCGGGCTGGGCGGCGACGGATTCGCGACCCGCGCGGTGCTGGACGCGAACGCGGTCCTGCCGGTGCCGGCGGGCATCGAACCGGCGCACGCCATCGGCGAACCCGTCGCGACCCTCGAAGAGGCCCTGTCCCGCACCCCGATCGCCCCCGGCGCGCGCGTCGCCGTGGTCGGCCTCGGCTTCATGGGGCTCGGCCTCGTCCAGCTCGCCAAACGGCACGCCCCCGGCCTGCTCGTCGGCGTGGACCCCGACCCGGCCCGCCGCCGGCGCGCGCTCGCCCTCGGCGCCGACCTGGTCTTCGCCCCCGACGAACTGCCGGCGGAATACCGCACCGATACCAGCCGTGCCACCGACGCGCGGCCGGACATCGTCCTGGAGGCGACCGGGGCCACCGGCGGGCTGAAGACCGCGGGCAGCCTGGTCCGCCCGTTCGGCACCCTGTGCGTCGTCGGCTACCACCACACCGGCGACGCGAAGATGGACATGGACCTCTGGTACAAGGCCGTCACCGTCGTCAACGGCTTCTGCCCCGACCGCACCCGCCTGCTCGCCGCGATGCGCCAGGCCCTCGACCTGGTCGCCGAGCGCCGCTTCAGCTACGAACCGCTGATCACCCACCGGTTCGGGCTCGACGACGTGGACGAGGCGTTCCGGATGATGGAGGAGGCCGGGCCCGACTTCGTCAAGGGCGTCGTGCTGTTCTGACCCGGGCGGCCGTGGCCGGGCCGCGCCGGCGGCCGCGCGGACGACGTACGTGTGACGACCGCGCGCACGACGTACGCGGCCACGTCCTCGTGGCCGAGGCGCGCGCGGCGGGCGCCGTTACGACCGGGCGAACGACGTGCGCAGCCGGTAGCGGTCGCCCGCGTACTGGATCGTGGAGACGAACAGCGGCTCCTGCTGCGCGCTCAGCGCCAGTTGCCGCATCACGAGCACCGGGTCGCCGGGCGCCAGATCGAGGTGCTCGGCCGCCCGCTCGTCGGCCTTCGTCGCCTCGATCGTGCTGTCCGCCCGCACCGGCTCCACCCCGGCCGCCGACAGCGTCGAGTACAGCGACCGGTCCTGGAAGTCGACCTCCTCGATGTCCGGCACCAGCGCCCGCCGCAGCCGGGTCAGGTCCAGCGCTATCGGCACGCCCTCCAGGAACCGCACCCGCTCCAGCCGGAACAGCGGAGTGCCCGGGGCGATGCCCAACTGCTCCGCCTCGTCGATGCTGGCCGGACTGGTCTCGGCGCGCAGCACCTTCGAGTGCGGGGTGAGGCCCATCCGGGTCGCCGTCTCGCTGAACGACTCCAGGCTGTTGGGCCACTCCTTCTTCTGCGCGTTCCGGGCGACGTACCAGCCGCGCCCGTGCGACGGGTTCAGCACACCGGCCTCGACCAGGCTGCCCAGCGCCTTGCGCAACGTCACCCGGCTGATACCCAACTGGCGGCACAGCTCGCGCTCGGGCGGCAGCCGGCCGCCGGGTTGCAGCACCCCGCGGTCGATCTCGCCGCGGATCACGTTGACCGCCTGAATCCACAACGGCTCGGGATAGCCGGGCAGTACGGCGCCGGAGACCTCAGGCGAGTCAGTCATACGGTGAAGCCCCCATGGTGATCTGCTCCGGTGAACAAGCGCGGATCACCTTAGCTTCACCGGCCACTCTCTGGCCAGAAGCCACCACGCGGGGTGGCGAAGCCGGTCCGGCACCCTTCGGCGGTCGGCGCCGTCCGGATCGCCGCCCCGCGCCGCGGCTACGACAAGGTCGCGGACGTCCCGGTGAGGTGCCCGCGCAGCAGGCCGAGGATCGGCTCGATGTGCCGGGTCAGGAAGAAGTGCCCGCCCGGGTACACCTCGAACTCGAACCCGCCGGTGGTGTGCCGCGCCCACTGGCGCGCCTCGTCGAGCGTGACCTTGGGGTCCTGGTCACCGGTGAGCACCGTGATGGGGCAGTTGACGCTCGCCGCCGTATCGCAGGTGTAGCACTCGACGGCCTGGTAGTCGGCCCGCAGCGCCGGCAGCGCGGCCCGCATCAGCTCCTCGTCGTCGAGCAGGACGGACAGGGTGCCGCTGGTCGCGTGCAGCTCGGCGATCAGCCCGGCGTCGTCGAGCAGGTGCAGCGCCTCGTCCCGGTGCGTGCACGGCCCGCGGCGCCCGGACAGGACGATCCGCGCCACCGGCCGGCCCTCGGCCTCCAGCCGGCGGGCGGTCTCGAAGGCGAGGACGGCGCCGAGGCTGTGCCCGAACAAGGTCAGCGGGAGCCCGTCGTCCGCACGCAGGATCTCGGCCATCCGGTCGGCGAGCACGGACATGTCGGTGATCGGCGGCTCGGTACGGCGGTCCTGGCGGCCCGGGTACTGCACCGCGACCACGTCCACCTCGCGGCCGAGCGCCGTCGCCACCGGGTGGAAGAAGGGCGCCGATCCGCCGGCGTGCGGAAGGCAGACGAGGCGCGCGGTCGGGTTCTGTGCGGGGACATAGCGGCGGCACCATTGACTTTCCACGGAAGACATGCTGCTCCAACGTCGAGTTCGGCTTCCGCCGAACATAACAAGACGGTCCTCGGTCGCACACTGGGCAGTTGACTGGACATTGCCGCGGCGGCGGACCCGGCCGCGTGCCGGGATCTCCCCGCGCGGCGCGCAGCACCGGCTCGGCCGGCCTCGCCCAGCAACCCCACGGCGCGGATGGCCGTGGTCCCACCGGAGGCGGAGACCTGGGACCCGCGTACCTGGCGTACGGCGATGGCCGTGGAGGTCGAGGACGTCGACGCCGTGCACGCCGCGGCGCTCCGGCGTGGTCTCACCGTGGTCTACCCCCTCACCACCGGAACCTGGGGCATCCGGTGCTTCTTCGTCCGAGCAGCGGACGGAGCCGTCATCAACGTCCACGGCCACGCGTGAGCCGGAGCCGGAGCGTGGGCCGGAGCCCCAGCTGGACCCGGCGGCCTCATGCGCGGGTGCGGACGTACGTACGCTCGGTGGCATGTTGCGATGCGGCGTGTGCGGGGCGGGGGAACTGGGGCCGCTCGGTGAGTTGATGACGGACAACAGGGTCGGCGACCAGCGCCACCCCACCTTGCGGTTCCGGCGGCCCGGGGTGCTCAGGCGGCGCCCGGAGTACACGGCGCGCCGGGGCCGGGCCTGCCTGTCCTGCGGTGCCCTGACCGCCTTCCTCGATCCGGAGGACCTCAGGAGCTACCGGGCGGAGGCGGATCGGCTCATCGAGCCGGAGTGACCGGAGGGATCGGAGCGACCGAGGTGACCGGAGTGACCAGGATGACCGGAGGGGCCGGGGTGGCCGCGGCCCGCTCGTCGGATTTCCGCTGCCCGCCGCCGTGTTGAGCCGCGTCGGTGAAGTGGCGGACGTGCGGTCGGGAACTCGCCTAGTGTGTCGGGCGGGACACCGGTGGAATCTCGGTCATGGGGGGCAGAGGATGGCTGTCGGTCGGGTGATCCGGTTCGACGGGACGCGCGGGTACGGCTTCATCGCCCCGGACCGCGGTGGCGACGACGTCTTCCTGCATGTGAACGACCTGCTGATTCCGGAGTCGTCCGTGCACTCGGGGCTCGCCGTGGAGTTCGAGGTCGAGGACGGCGAGCGCGGGCCGAAGGCTTCCGAGGTGCGGCTCGCGCGGGAGGCGGGGAGCCCGCCGGTGCGGGCACTCGTGCCGGGGCAGCGGACGTCGCCCGCGCAGGTGACCGCCTCGCCGGCCGAGGACGGCGAGGACGGCGAGGAGAAGACCTGCGACGTGCTGGGCGCGACCGAGTACGGCGCTGAGCTGACCGAGCTTCTGCTGGGCTGCGTACCGGAGTTGACAGGACGTCAGATTGTCGCGGTGCGGGAGAGCCTGGTGCGGTTCGGCAAGCGGCAGGGCTGGGTCGAGGGCTGACCGTACGACTGCCCGACCTTCCGCCGACCGGCCGCTCGAACGGCTGACTTTCCGTCGACCGCTCGACCCGGTGGCCGGCATGTTCGTCCCGCTCTGGCGGTCGCCCCACCGACTGCCGGCGCAGCTCCAGCGCGTGCTGGAACCCGAAACCGGTGACGGGGGCCGACCCGGCGACGGGGACGGACCCGGCGCGAGCAGCGTGGCCAGGGTCGTGCGCGCGGTGCTCGCGCCCCGGCTCCGCCGGTGGACCAGGTGGCCGGCCGGCACCCGGCGGCGGATCTCGACCGAGGCGGAAAACGGGATGCGGTCGGTCCTGGCGGGCGCGGACACTGGACCATGTTGATGGATCACTGGCCCCTGCTGGGCCTGCGTCTGACCACTCCCCGGCTGGAATTGCGGCTGCCCTCCGAGGAAGAGCTCGGTGAACTGGCCGACCTGGCGGCCGGGGGCATCCACGAGCCTGACAGGATGCCGTTCATCGTGCCCTGGACGGATCTGCCGCCTGCCGAGAGGGCGCGTTCGGTAGTGCAGCACCACTGGCTGCGGCGGGGGAACTGGACCGGGGACAACTGGGATCTGAACCTCTCCGTCTTCAAAGACGGCCGCGTCGTCGGCCTTCAGGCCATCGCCGCCCGTGACTTCGCCGCGCTGAGGCAGGTCAGCACCGCCTCCTGGCTGGGCATCCGCCATCAGCGGCAGGGAATCGGCACCGAGATGCGTGCCGCCGCGCTGCATCTGGCATTCGTCGGGCTGGGTGCTGCCGACGCGCTGTCGGGGGCTTTCGAGGACAACGCCTCCTCGTTCGCCGTGTCCGGGAAGCTGGGATACGAACCCGACGGCGTTGAACAGCTGGCGGTTCGAGGTCGCCGCGTGACGATGCGCCGCCTGCGGCTGAGCCGGGCCAGGTGGGAGACGCACCAGCGTGTCTCTGTCACCGTCGCCGGTCTCCGGCCCTGCTTGCCGCTCTTCGGCCTGCCGGACAAGGCAACGGCCTGAGCGCTGGACCTGGGGTTCGTGGCAGGCGGAGCGGGCCGGCGAGTCGAGATGCCGAGCGCCCCACCCACGGCACGCCCCTTTTCACCGCCGCACGGACCCATGGGGGCGCCCTGGCTCGCTCGGGGGTGGATCTTCGGCGGCCGCTGAGCGATTCGGACGCGATCCGGTGTGCGGTGTGGCTAGGGTGGGCGCGGAGGTGAGTCCTGTGCCCACGGAGAACGAGCTGTTCAGCGCGGTCGACGCGCTGCTGGAGCGTGTCCCCTCGGACGATCTGCCGCCGCCCGCCGAGCGGAAGCGGCTGCGGGAGGCGGCCGGGCTGAGCCAGGCACAGATCGCCGGGGCGGTGGACACCCGGCGTGAAGCGGTGGGCCGTTGGGAGGCCGGGCTGAGCGAGCCCCGGCCGCCGCAACGTGCCGCGTACGCCCGGCTGCTGGAGGGCCTCGCGGCTCGTTTTCCCGCACCCGCGCCATCGGGCGACGCGGCGGCGTCCGCAGGCGCGGAGGTCGCGGCCCCGCCGCCCACCCCACCGCCCGCGCCGGCACCAGCCCCGGCCCCCGCCCCACCCGGCCCCGCCCCCGCCCCCGCGCCGCGTACTCCCATGGCGCGGTCGGCGCCCGCGCGGCGCCCCGCGCCGAAGCGGCCACCCACCACCCCCGCGGCAGCCCCGGCCCGGGCCGCCGCCGACCCCCGCTTCGCGCACGGCCCGCTCGGCGTCCTGGACGGCGACGGCCAGTTGTACTGCGCCGGCGGCCTGGTGCTGCAGTGCCCTGCGGGCACGCTGCCCGAACTGGTCGAGTGGACCCTCGCGGAGGCCAGGCTCGGCGCGGCCCGACTCCACCACTCGGGCAAGGACTCCGACCCGCTGGTCGTGCTCACCACCGAGGCGGCCGGTCGACTGGGCCTGCCCGAGCGGCTGGAGGACCGGCGCTCGATGCGGCTGCCGGAGGACCACCAGGTCGTACGGCAGATCGGCAAGGCGAAGTGGCGGCTCACCCAGCGCGGCTTCGGGCCGTGGGCACGCGTCTACCGGCCGGCCGTGGGCGGACAACGGCAGTGCGTGCAGTTCGCGGTGCTGCCGTGGGGCGCGCTCGACGCGCGTGCCTGGGGCGAGGCCGACCAGTTGCCGCCGGCGGAACTCGCCCGGGCGCTCTCGGCGTACGCGGCCCGCGTGCTGACCCCGCGCGGGTCCACCGCGGTCGCCGGCCTCGAACTGATGGCGGCGCTGCGGCCGCCGACGCGGGCGGTCCGCGACGACGCGACCGGCACATGGGTGTCGGGTCCGGTACCGGGCTCGCTGACCGTGGCGGTGGACCCGGCGCCGCCGGAGGCCCCGGACGAACACCCGGTCGTCGCGGCGCTCCACCCCCGTACCCACGAGCGCACCCCGGCCGAGGTCCTCGACGAGGAGGCGTACGACTGGGTCCGCGCCACCGAACTGCTCACCGACGCCGAGTGCGCGCGGCAGTTCGCGGTCGGCATCGACGTGAACACCGCGTTCCTCGCGGCCGCCAACCGCCTGGTCGTGGGCCTGTCCGGACCCGAGTACGTACGCTCGCCGCGGTTCGACAAGACGGTGCCCGGCTGCTGGCTGGTGGACCTGTCCGGGATCGAGCTGGACCCGCGGCTGCCGTCACCGTTCACCCCGCACGGCCGGCGCCCCGAGGGCCCTGCCTGGTACGCCACCCCGACGGTGGCGTACGCGCAGGAGCTGATCGACACGTACCGGCTGCCGGTGCGGCTCGACCCCGTCGAGGCGTGGCTACGGCGCGCGGCGGGCCCGTACCTCGACCCCTGGTACAAGCACCTGGCGGAGGCGTACAAGGCGACGATGGCCGACCTCGGGGTGACCGCCGACCTGGCGCCCGGCGACTTCCTCGCCGCGATGGCGACCCACAAGGCGGGCGACCCGGGGATGGCGGCGGTGCTGTCCGCGATCAAGTCGACGGTCAAGGGCGGCATCGGCAAGCTCCGCGAACGCCCCCAGGGCGCGAAGTACCGGCCCGGCGAGCGCTGGCCGGCGCTGGAACGCCCGAGCTGGCGGCCCGACATCCGGGCCGCGGTCATCTCCGCCGCCCGCGTCAACATGCACCGCAAGCTCGTCAGGACCGCGCTGGCCACGAGCGGTGGCCCGCCGCCGTCGGGGGCGGTGGTGTTCGGCGCGGACGCGGTGCTGCCGATCGCGGTGCTGTCGGACTGCGCCGTCTACCCGTCGGCCGGGCCGTCGCCCCTGGACGTGCTGCCTTACGATCCTGCGGGCAAGCCCGCGCCGGGCACCTTCCGGCTCGGGGTGTCCCCGGGGATGGTCAAGCACGAGGGCACCCAACCGCTTTACTGGGCAGTGGAGTTGCTGGAGCAGCAGCACAACCCCGCCCGGCACGTCAAGGGCGGGGACGCGGTCCTGGACGAGGGGGAGTAGCCGGTGGGCGTCATCCAGGACAGCCTGGACCGGGCGAGCGCGGCCACCGCGACCCGCCCGCTGCCGAAGAGCGCGGGCGCGCGGATGCGGTTCCTGCTCAGGACGGAGAAGGGCTCCACCCGCGCGGTCGCCGCCCGGCTCGGGATCTCCCAGCGCACGGTGGAGCGCTACGTCAAGGGCACGCTGCGCCGGCCGCGCAAGGACCTCGCCGCGCGCCTGGAGCAGGAGGTCCGCAAGGACTGGCAGCCCCGCGTGCGGCAGCGGGCGCGGAAACGGGCCGCCACGTCGGGCGGCATCGTGATCGAGACCCGTGCCCGGTTCGGGTTCACCGCGGCCCCCGGCTCGACCGACGACGGCCGGATGCGCCGCCTCACCCAGCACCTGCCCCCCGCCTACGCGGCCCGCCTGTTCGACGCGCAGTCCGCCGGCGCCACCGAGCAGCAGCTCCAGGCGATCGCCGCCGAGGGTCTCCAGGAGGTCTACTTCAAGGACCGCGGCCGCCGCGCCCACGACCTGGAGGTCGAGTTCACCGACATCGACTACGTCGAACTGGACTTCTGAGCCCCCGTCCGGTCAGGGCGCGGGCGTGGGAGCGTGGTGAGCCGAAGCGCGATGGTTGTCATATGGGCGGGATTGCTGTCACCGGCGAGCTGTGGGTGCATGGAGGGTTGATCTGCCGTTTGCGGCTTCACTTTCCGGCCTGGCGGGCGCAGTGGCGGGCGACGGTGTCGGCGAAGGCGCGGGCCAGGGGGGAGAGGGCCTCCCAGCGGCGGACGGCCCAGCCCGCGGTGAGCGCGGGGAGGGCGGGGATCGGGATCAGCCGCAGGTCGGGGTGGCCGGGGCCGGTCCACTCGGGCAGGGTCGGGACGAGCGCGTGGCCGAGCCCGAGTTCGGCCAGCAGGATCGCGGTGTCCCAGTCGGTGACGCTGGTGTCGAAGATCGGCCGGATGCCCGATTCGGCGAGCCATGAGCCGAGTTGGATACGCGCGGTCGAGTTTTCCGGCAGGCCGATGAGCCGGGCGTCTTGCAGGTCAGCGGGTTCGATGAGGGATTTGGCGGCGAGGGGGTCGCCGGCCGCGACGGCGAGTGACCAGGGCAGGTGGACGACGGGGCGCTGCTCCACGGCGCTGCCTGCCGGCCGCAGGGTGATCCAGGCGAGGTCCACCGCGCCGACGGTGAGCGCGTCGAAGCAGCCGCGGCTGGAGGTCTCGGTCTGGAACTCGAGACTGGCTCGTGGGAAGCGCCGGCGGAAGTCGACCACGGCGGCGGCCATGAAGTGCCGAACGGTCGTGGCGCCGGTGGTGACCCGTACTGATCCGCCCTCTGCGCGGGCGAGTTCCTCGATCCGGCGCACTGCCTGGTCGATGCGCCCCAGGCCCTCGGTCACCGCCGTGTGCAGCAGCCGCCCTGCCGAGGTCGGCGCAATCCCGCGCGGGTGGCGTTCGAGCAGGCTGAGTCCCAGTTCCCGCTCGAGTCGCTTCACGTGCTGGCTGACGGCCGACTGCGTACAGCCCAGGTCACGGGCGGCACCGCTGAGCGAACCGGTTCGGCAGGCGGCGGCAAAGGCACGGAGATCGTCAATTGTCACGGGACCCAAGTTATTGCTTGGGTATGCCCTAGCAAACCCGTGGATTGACTTGGGTCCCGGCAGGTTTGATCATCGTTCCGGGCCCAGGGCGGCAACCCGCCCGCTGTCTCTTCCGCGCTCCGGACGCGGTCCTGCATGCGGGCGGGTGCCGACCCACCACGGCCCGACCGGCTTCCCGGCCCCCGCCGCCCCACCTCTCGACTCATTGACTTCCCGGATAGGAGCACACATGAGCACCAGCAGGACGACCGTGGCGGTTCTCGGCCCAGGCGGCGTCGGCGGGCTGGTCGGCGCGCTGCTCGCGCGTGCCGGACACCGCGTCGTGTGCCTGGCGGGGGAACAGACCGTTGCCGTGCTGCGCCAGGACGGGCTGCGCGTCGACAGCAACCGGTACGGGGAGTTCACCGTGGCGGTGGAGTCCGACACCGAGTTGCGCGAGCCGGTAGACGCCGTCTTCGTGACGGTCAAGCAGACCGCGCTCGCCGAGGCGCTCGACCGCATCCCGGCCGAGGTGCTCGGCACGGCGGCCGTGGTACCGCTGCTCAACGGCATCGACCATCTCGCCGTACTGCGCGAGCGCTTCCCCTCTGCCCGGGTCGTCGCGGGCACCATCCGGGTCGAGGCCACCCGCACGGCGCCTGGCCGCATCGCCCACACCAGCCCTTTCGCCGACCTTGAACTCGCCGCCCCCCTGGAGGACTTGGTGGAGCTGCTGCGACAGGCCGGTCTGGGCGTGACCGTACGCGAGGACGAGAGCGCGATGCTCTGGGACAAGCTGGCCTTCCTCGCTCCGTTCGCCCTGCTGACCACCCGCCACCAGTCCGACGTCGGTGCCGTCCGTGATCGGCACCGGCCCGAGCTGCTCACCGTCCTCGACGAGATCGCGGCCGTAGCCCTCGCCGCCGGCACGCCGGTGAGCGCCGAGGGGCTGCTCTCCTTCTTCGACCGCGTCCCCGCGACGATGAGGTCCTCGATGCAGCGCGACGCCGAGGCCGGCCGTCCGCTCGAACTCGACGCCATCGGCGGTGCCGTCCTGCGCGCCGGAGCCGCTCACGGCATCGCGGTCCCGGCCACCGCCCGACTGGTCGCCGAGGTGGCGCAGTCCGCACAGCGGGTGGCCTGATGAGGCGGCCCGCCCCGGCACGACGGCCCCGGGCCGAGGAGTTCCTGGCCGCCCGCGGCGCCGCCCGGACAGCCCATCCGGGCGGAACGCTCCTGGACCACCTGCACCGCGTCGCCGGCTTGCTCTCCGCCTGGGACGCCGACCCCGACGTCCAGCTCGCGGGGCTGTGCCACGCCACCTACGGAACGGACGGATTCGACGGGTCGCTCCTGGGCATCACCGAGCGCGGGGTGCTCGCCGAACTGATCGGCGATCGTGCGGAGGCCCTGGTGTACCTGTACGCAAGCTGCGACCGGTCGGCCGTCTATCCGCTCCTGGGCACCGGACTTCCGGTGGTCTTCCATGACCGCTTCACGGGCCGGGAACACACTCCGGCCGAGGCGGACCTGCGCGCCATCGTGGAGATCACGGCCGCCAACGAACTCGACGTGCTGGCCCACCACGTCGGGCTGGCCGAACGCCACGGCCCGGCCCTCTACCGCCTGTTCGCCCGCTCACGCGATCTGCTGTCCGCGCCCGCGTGGAACGCCTGCGCCGAACATCTGGCCCGGTACGCCCCCGAGCCGGGGTCGTGATCAGCGGCCTGGACCACCTGGTGCTGACCGTCACCGACGTCGAGCGGACCACCGCCTTCTACCTTCTACCAGCAGGTCCTCGGCATACGGCCCGTCACCTTCGGGGAGGGGCGCCGCGCGCCGAGCTTCGGCGGCAGCAGGATCAACCTCCACCGGGCAGGCCGCGAACGCCTTCCCCACGCCGCCCGACCCACCCCCGGCAGCGCCGACCTCTGCCTGGTCACCGCGACCCCGCAGGAACAAGTGCTGGCCCATCCGGCCGCCTGCGGGGTACCCGTGGAATTCGGCACAGCGCGGCGTCGGTGCGCCGAAGCTCAGGAGTCGTCACCGGAGACGCCGGATGAGCCGGCGTTCCCGGGTGCCTTGGCCGTGCCCTGCTCAGGGCTGAGCCCTTCCACGGCGAGGCGGAAGAGGCGGCCGGCCTGGGCATCGGGGTCCTGGTGGTGCTCGGTGGCCAGGGCGATGCCGACGGACAGGGTCAGCAGGTCGTGGAAGGTGACGTGCGGCGCGACCGCCTTGTCGCGAATGGCCCGCTGGAGCAGGGGAGTTCCGGCCGCTTCGATTCTGCTGCCGCAGCTGCTCGGGGCGGGATTCTCGGTGGGGGGCTCGTAGCTGAGGATATGGGCGAAGCCGCGGGCCGAGACGGCGTAGAGGACGAAGGAGTGGAGCCACTCCAGGAGTGCGGTCCGGCCGTCCTCGGTCGCACTCAGCCGCTGGGCGCGCTCGCACAGCCCCTCGATGCGCTCCTGGAAGACCGCTTCGAGAAGGGCACGGCGGGTGGGGAAGTGACGGCGCACGGTCGCCGAACCGACGCCTGCGGTGCGGGCGATCTGCTCCTGGGATGCCTCGGCGCCGTGCGCGGCGACCTCGGCCTCGGCGACGGCGAGGATGCGCTGGTAGTTGCGTCGGGCGTCCGAGCGCTGTCCGGTCATGATCCCTCATTGCTAAACGGCGGGCCACGCCATATCTTAGCGGTACGCGAAACGGCGGGCCCCGCCGTTTTCTCTCTCCGGTCCGCGAGGAGCACCTCCATGCCCAGCAGCAGCGAAATCGTCCTGGTCACCGGCGCCACCGGCCAGCAAGGCGGGGCCACGGCCCGCGCACTTCTGGCCGCCGACGTGCCGGTACGTGCGCTCGTACGCGATCCGGGGTCGCGGTCCGCCCAGGCGATCGAGGCGCTGGGTGCCGAACTGGTGCGGGCGGATCTTTCCGACCGGGCCTCCCTCGGCCCGGCGGTCGAGGGGGTCCGCGCGGTGTTCTCGGTGCAGATGCCGCCCATGACCGAGACCAGCGTGGACTTCGCGGGCGAACTCGCCCAGGCCACCAACCTGGTGGACGCGGCGAAGGCCGGAGGAGTACGGCAGTTCGTACAGTCCTCGACCAGTGGGGTCGGTGAGCACACCCGGGTCGCCGGCTGGGCCGAGGGCCGCTGGGCGGCGATGGCGGACTACTTCGACACCAAGCAGGCGATCATGGAGGCGGTACGGGGTGCGGGTTTCGCCCGCTGGACGGTGATCAAGCCCGCCTTCTTCATGGAGAACCTGCCCATGCTGGCGCCCAAGGGGCCCCGCGGCGGACTGCTGACGGTACTGAAGCCGGACACCGAACTGGCCCTGGTGGCCGTGCGGGACATCGGCACGGCCGCGGCGCACGCCCTCCGGTACCCCGACCGGTTCCACCAGGTGGAGCTGGAACTGGCCGGTGACCTGCGCACGATGGAGCAGATCGCGCAGACCTTGTCCGCGGCCTGGGGCGTGCCCGTGACCGCGCCTTCCATGACCGTGGAAGAGGCCCTCGACGCGGGCATGCCGAAGTGGGGTGCCGGACACGAGTGGAACAACGCGGTCCTGCAGCCCGCCCGGCCCGCATTCGCCCAGGAGTTGGGCATCCCGCTCACCACCTTCGCCGAGTGGGCGGAGGAGCAGTTGACACCCGTGGCCGGCTAGGGACCTGCCGGTCGTCACCCCGGAGACGGTGACGACCGACCACGGATGCGTCCACCGCAACCGCCACCAGGTCGAAGCCCGCGGTGACGGCAAGCCTGCCTCTGTGGCAGACAACGTGCCTCGGCTCAGTCCGTGAGGGACGTCCACTGCCGTACGGTCCCCTGGTGGGAACCGGTCGCCGTGCTCGCGGCCACGGCCTCGGCGTCCGCGTGGGAACACGGCGCCCGGTCGCGGGTCAACAGGATGAGCGGCCACTCGGGGCCCGCTCCGGTCGGCGCGCCGTCGAAGGCGAGCCGGTTCCAGGGTCCCTCGAAGCGCCAGGCTCGCCCTGCCGTGTCGGCGACCTCGTCGCCGAGCGAGAGGGCCGCGGGCGGCCTCCACGGCATGGAGTGGCCGGCGCCCTTCAGCCGGAGTCGCGCCCAGCTCGTGGCCGGCAACGAAGGGGCACCGCGGGCTCGGTGCGGGCTCGGTGCGGGGCTCGGGCTCCGTGCCGCTGGAATACGCGCACCCGGTGGCCGGTTGGGGCAGGACGTGAAGGGACCTCTCCAGCCGAGCGGGGGCATACACCCGCTGCTTGCCGGGCGCTTCAGCCCCTACGGGTTCGACCCCTCGGCTGCCGTCGACGACCACGCTCTCGGGCTGCTGCTGGAAGCCGCGCGGTGGGCGCCGTCGGCGGGGAACTCGCAGCCGTGGGGGTTCTTCACCGGCAGGCCGGGTGAAGCGGAGCACGACCGGATCGTTCCGCACCTCGCGCCGAGCTCCGCGCGGTGGGCGACGGACGCGGGCCTGCTCGTGGTCACCTTGACGCGCCGCCACGTGGACGCCACGCAGCAGTTGCTCTACTCCGAGTTCGCGGACTACGACCTGGGCCAGGCGGTGGCGCACATGACCATCCAGGCCCAGGCTCTGGGGCTGGACTCGCACCAGTTCCGGGCCTTCGACCTGGAGGGGCTCAGCAAGGAGCTGGACCCGCAACCGGGCTGGGCGATCGTCTCGATGGTCGCGGTGGGCAAGGCCGCCGGCGGGGCGCCGGAGGGCCGCGAGCGGCGAAGCGTCGCGGAGCTGCGTTCCGGTCCGTGGTCGGCGGCGCGGTAGCCGAGCGCGGGAGCGGGGTGGCAGGCGGGGCAGGCGCACCGGGCCGGGGTAGCAGACGGAGCAAGCGCACCGGGCCGGGGGCGGTGGGCGCCGGTCCGGCGGGGCCGTGCCCGCGGCCGTCCGCGCGTGGACCGTGGATAGGATCGCCGGATGGCGCTGCGACCTGTGCAGGTGAACTTCAAGGCCCTTGACGCCTCGGCGGTCGGCCGGTTCTGGGCGGAGGCGCTCGGCTGGAGCGCCCACAGCGGCGGCGTGACCACGTACGCCGGACCGTCCGGCGACCTGGTCTGGCCGGACCCGGTCGTGCTCGGTGTCGAGGTCGTGCCCGTGCCGGAACCCAAGACGGCGACGAAGAACCGCGTGCACCTCGATCTCGCCAGCACCTCCCCGGCCCATCAGGCGGAGCTGGTCGCGCGGCTGCGGGCGCTCGGGGCGACGCCCGCCGACGTGGGCCAGGGCGAGGTGCCGTGGACGGTCCTCGCCGACCCGGAGGGCAACGAGTTCTGCGTGCTGGAGCCCCGGGAGGTCTACCGGGACACCGGCCCGATCGCCGCGGTGGTGGTCGACTGCGTCGATGCGCGGGCCATGGCCGGGTTCTGGGGCGCGGCGACGGACTGGACCGTGCACGAGGTGGACGACGACCACGCGGTGCTGCGTTCGGCCCGGGGCGGCGGACCGTATCTGGAGTTCCTGCGCGGGCCCGACGCCAAGACCGTGCCGGACCGCGTCCACCTCGACCTGCTGCCGTACCCCGGTGACGACAAGGCCGCGGAGGTGGCACGGCTGCGGGCGCTCGGCGCCACCGACCTCGACCTCGGGCAGGGTGACGTCCCGTGGACGTGCCTGGCCGACCCGGAGGGGCACGAGTTCTGCGTCCTCGCCCTGCCGGACGCGGACGCGGAGTCGTGACGGTTCCCGGTACGCGGGAGCCCCGGCACCCGGACGTCCCGGCACGTCGGCGGGTGCACGCGTGGCGGGGTCCGTTCGGCCCGGACGGTTTGACCTTGACACGGTGACAAGGTCTTCACTCCTTGCCGAGGAGGTGGTCGCGATGACGATCACGGCAGGGGACGCGGATGCCGTACGAGCCATCGAGGCGCTGGCGGACGGGCGTTCGTCGGTGCGGCTGCGCGCCGCTCTCGCGGCCGGCACGGCGCCGGACCCGCGCTTCGTCGGCCCGCTCGTCGAGCGGTGCGCGGTCGAGCCCGAGTTCTTCGTCCGCGACACGCTGACCTGGGCGCTCACCCGGCACCCGGTGTCCCTGACGCTTCCCGGGCTGCTCCGCGAGCTCCGCTCGAAGCGTGCGCAGGCGCGGAGCCAGGCGCTGCACACGCTGTCCAAGATCGGCGACCGGAGGGCGTGGCCGGCCATCACCCGCGAGCTGCTGTCCGACGCCGACGACGAGGTGGCGCGGTGCGCCTGGCGGACCGCGGTCGTGCTGGTGCCGGAAGGCGAGGAGGCCGCGCTGGCCGCGGTGTTGGTGACGCAGTTGGGGCGAGGCGGGCGGGAGACCCGGCTGAGCCTGAGCCGGGCGCTGGTCGCGCTGGTCGCGCTGGACGAAGCGGTGCTGCCGGCGCTGCGCGTCGCAAGCGCGGACCCCGACCCGCGCACGCGTACGCACGCCCTCGCCACGGAGGGGCTGCTGCGTGACCCGGAATCGGGGTTCGAGTTCGCGGTCGAGGAGGCGAAGCGCGCGGTGGCGCTCGGCGAGGCGGACCAGACCGGTCAGGTGGGCGAGGCGGGCGATGGGGGCGAAGGGGGCGAGGCGGGTCCGTCGGGTCTTTCAGGTCCGTCCGGCGGTTCCGGCGACCCCGGCGCCTCGGGTCGGGCCGGCCAGGAGGGACCGTAGGACGTGCTGATCGGTGAGGTGGCGCGGCGCTCCGGGGTGAGCGCCCGCATGCTGCGGCACTACGAGTCGCTCGGGCTGCTGCGCCCGACGGGCCGCACCGGCGCCGGTTACCGGGAGTACTCCCGGGAGGACGTCCGGCGGGTCCTCGACATCGAGAGCCTGCGCTCGCTGGGCCTGCCGCTGCGCGAGGTCGGCCGCGCGCTCGACGACCCCGGCCTGACCCCCTCCGCGCTCGTCGGCGACCTCATCCGCCAGACCCGCGAACGCATCGCGGCGGAGACCGAACTGCTCACGCGGCTGCGCCGGATCGATGCCGCGGAGCCCGCCGGCTGGGACGACGTCCTGCGGGTCATCGCGCTCCTGCGGTCCCTGGGCTCGACGAGCGCCGACGCACGCCAACGCGCGGCGCTCTCCTCGGCCGGCGAGGTCCAGGTGCCGGTGGAGGCCCTGGTCCAGGCGGCACTGAGCGAGACGGACCCGAACGTCGCGGGGGCCCTTCGATGGGCGCTGGCGCGATCGGACGACGGCGCTCCCGCGCTGCTGGCGGAAGGGCTCGATTCGCCGCTGGCCGCGGTGCGGGAACGTGCGGTCCGGGCGCTCGCCGAGCTGACCGGCGCGGAGGCCACCGACCGGCTGCGGGAGGCGCTGGCGAGTCCCGACCCGGCGGTCCGCGGGCACGCGGCGCTGGAACTCGGCACACGTGGTGAGGTCGACGCCGTCCCGACGCTCGTCGACATGATCGTGGCGGGCCGCAACGACACCGACGCGGCCGACGCGCTGAGCAGGTTGAGCACATCGGGCACGGGCGCGGGCGCGGGCGACACCGCGACGGCCGACCGGATCGCGACCGGCCTCGTCGACCGCCTCGCCCCGGGCGCGGAACAGGCACCCGCACGCGGACGGCTGACCCAGGCGCTCGCGGGCATCCCCGGGACGACGGTGACCGCGGCCTTGAGGGAGTTGTCGCATGACGCGGACCGCGCCGTCGCGCTGACCGCGGTGTACCTCCTCCAACGGCGCGACGCACCATGACGGTTCGCGCCGAGCTGCCTGGTCTGCGCTGAGCTACCGGGGCTGCGCTGAGCTGCCGGGTCCCCGCCGAACTGCCGGGTCCCCGTCGGGCTGATGGGTCCCTGCCGAACCGGCCTGGGGCGACGGGCTGTTGTGCGCGCTTGAGCCGCGGCGCGGTGACCGCCGACCGGGCTCGACCCTCGGGACCGCCGCGGGTGTCGAGGACTCCGGTTCCGCCCGGGAACGGGTCGGCCTCGCCTCGGACACCTGATCGAAGGCCACCTGGTTCGGCGACCTCACCGCCACCGCGATACGCCGGGCGCGGCAGCCGCCAGGCGCGAGCGCCAACCGGCCCTCCGCGATTCCGCTTTGGGCCCCGCCTTCCGCGGACGACTCCGGTTCGACCGCCGGTTCCGCCTCCGGTTATCGGTCGGGCGGCTTGCTCCGCTCTTCGGCGTCCGCCCACAATTCCGGTGACCATCCGCGATCGCGCGGTCGCCGTGCGGTCGGCGAATTGCCGCCGCCCGACCAAACGTCCGGTCGTCAGGAAAGTCGGTTGACGGTACACGCTCCTCACCGCCCGCCCGGCGCAGAACAATTGGTACGGACCCCGCGCCGGACGGCGGCCTTACGGGCGGGCGTGGCCGCGGTGGAGCGAGGCGGCGCCCGGGCGCGCGGTCCGATACCGGCCGGTACGCCGCTGCCTGCGAGGACGCCCGAGCTCTGCCGTTCCGCCGCGCGGTGACGGTTCCCGAGAAGCGTCATCCCGGCGGGCGGTGGCCGGCGCCGTGAAATCCCGGCATTGACGGCAGCCGAATCCCGTACGCAACGCGGAATGTACGGGGGAGGCGAGCGGAATCCATCGCCGACCCTGACGGCCTTTCGGAAAGGAAAAGCGCGTTGTTCCGGAAACGGTGACCTCCCGGCCGTCGTGGCGTTTCCCCGATGGTGTCCTGTTGGGGCGTTCCGGCATTCGGCGAAGGGGAATTCGAGGTGCGCGGGGGCGACGGCGCCGTTCGCCGCGCGGGGCGGCCGGGGCGCGGACGGCGGGGCGCTGCCATGTAACGGCGCTCGGCTCCGATCGCGTAGCGCCGCCCGCCCCCGGTGCGACTGGCGCCCCGGCGGGCCCCGCCGCCGTGCGGCCCTACGCGGGCCCGCCTCGACGGCTCGGGGCTGCTCGGGCCGCTCCGACCGCTTCGACACCGATCGCGCGGACCGCCCCTCTTTGTCCTGGCTGCGGCGTTGGTCGCGGAACATGCCGTTCGGCGGATCTTCCCGCGTACGCGAGAGGCGGGGGAGCGGTGACGGGGGCTCGGCCGATCCCACCCGATTCGGACCCGGGGTTGCCCGTTCCGCTCCTCCCGGCTGACCGGTTGCAGGATGAAACGGTCGATGAAACGGCGGGCGCCGACGGGCCGCGCGGCGGCGGGCATTGGCCGTCGCGGTGTCCTCGCCGGCCCTCGCGGCGCCGTGCGGGCGCGGGGCCCGCGCCGCCGTGCTCGCCGTGCCATGCCCGTCACCTGCGGCAATGCGTCGGGCGGGAACGCGGACGATGCCGGGCGCGGCGGATCGTGTCCGCTTCGTTACCGGGAGACTCCGAGAAAACCGACGCGTGAAGGACTAAAGATGAATTGCCGGGGAATAATGGACCGCCGCAAACAGCGGGTCTTCACCTACGGGACCGTAGGAAATGGCGTTCCTTCGGCCCGATGTCCCTGTGCCGGTGCGGCTCGCACGATCGGGGAAGCGGTGCCGCGACCGGTTACCGTGGCCGGGCGCTGCGAACGGAAAGGAAAATGGGGGCTGTTGCAAGGCGGGGAGGATTCCCTATAGTCGCTGCGGTAACGAGTGACATGCACACTGCATCGGGAGTCACCGCTTTGAGCATTAAGCCGGTGAAGCGCTCACCTCGCCGCGACGGGCCGCCGATGCCCGACGGGCAGGTGGAGTTGGCCGAGCCGCCGGTACTGGGTGAACCCGCCGGCGTGGACTTCGGTTCCGCGCTGCTGTACCTGCCGATGGGGCTGGGTGCCGGTGCGATGGTGCTCATGTTCAGCGTCCGCAGCATGGGCCCGACCACCTACATGATGTCCGGGATGATGGGCGTCGCCATGATCAGCATGACGCTGACCCAGGTGGGCCGCAGCAGCTCGGAGCGCCGCCGCCGGATGAAGGCCGAACGCCGCGACTACCTGCGGTACCTGGCGCAGCGTCGGCGCCAGGCCCGGACCGCCGCGGCCGAGCAGCGCGCCGCCCTGCTGTGGGACAACCCCGACCCGCGCGCGCTGTGGGCGTTCGCGATGGGGCCGCGGCTGTGGGAACGCCGCCCCAGCCACGAGGACTTCGGCCGGGTCCGGATCGGCATGGGCATCCGCCGCGCCGAACTGGTCTTCCTGCCGCCGCAGACCAAGCCCGTCGAGGACCTCGAACCGCTCACCGCGATCTCGCTGCGCCGCTTCACCAAGGCCCACCAGACCGTTCCCGACCTGCCCATCCCGGTGGCGCTGCGCCGCTTCACCCGGGTGGAGTTCGCCGGCGACGGCCAGGAGGCGCTGGCCCTGATGCGGGCGATGGTCGCCCAACTCGCCGTGCTGCACGCCCCCGACGAGCTGCGCGTCGCGGTGCTCGGCAACCCGGCCGCCCGCGCCGAGTGGGACTGGGTCAAGTGGCTGCCGCACAACGCCCACCCCGACGAGCAGGACGACGCCGGCGCGCTCCGGCTGGCCGCCGGCGACCACGACGAACTGATGGCGCTGCTCGGCCCCGAGGTGCGCGACCGCCCCGACCACGACCCCGACGCGTCCCCGAACGTCACCGAGCCCTACCTGGTGGTCATCGCCCAGGGTGCCCATCTGCCGGACAGTTCACGGCTGTTGGGGGAGGGGATGCGCAACACCCTGCTGCTCGACGCCACCGGCGCCCTGCGCGGCGGCGACGACGTCCTGCGGCTGACCGTCCGCGACGGCACCGTCAGCTTCCCGGCCGGCGACGACGCCTCCGCGTCCGCGACCGCCGACGCGCTCAGCGCCACCGCCGCCGAGACCCTCGCCCGGGGCCTGGCGCCGCTGCGCACCGGCGGCAGCGTGGACCTGACCGAACGCCCGCTGGAGTCCGACTTCGACCTGACATCGCTGCTGAGCATCCGCGACCCCCGCACCTTCGACGTGGCCGCCAAGTGGCGCCCCCGGCAGACCCAGTCGGCCCGGCTGCGCGTTCCGCTCGGCGTCACCGACGAGGGCGAGGTCGTCGAACTGGACCTCAAGGAGTCCGCGCAGGGCGGCATGGGCCCGCACGGCCTGCTGATCGGCGCCACCGGCTCCGGCAAGAGCGAACTGCTGCGCACCCTGGTGATGGGACTGGCCGCCACCCACTCCTCCGAGGTCCTCAACCTCGTGCTGGTGGACTTCAAGGGCGGCGCGACCTTCCTCAACATGGACCGGCTGCCGCACACCTCGGCCGTCATCACCAACCTCGCCGACGAGATCCACCTGGTGGACCGGATGCGGGACTCCATCAACGGCGAGATGATCCGCCGCCAGGAACTCCTGCGCGAGTCCGGCCACTCCTCGCTCTTCGACTACGAGAAGGCGCGTGTCGCGGGCGCCACCCTCGCCCCGCTTCCCTCGCTGCTCATCATCGTCGACGAGTTCTCCGAACTGCTCGCCAGCAAGCCGGAGTTCGTCGACCTGTTCGTCTCCGTCGGCCGGCTCGGCCGAAGCCTGGGCGTCCACCTGCTGCTCGCCTCGCAGCGGCTGGACGAGAGCCGTATCCACAAGGTCGAGGGCCACCTGTCCTACCGGCTGGCCCTGCGCACCTTCTCCTCGATGGAGTCCCGCAGCGTCATCGGCGTCTCGCACGCCTACGAGCTGCCGTCGGCACCCGGCAACGGCTACCTGAAGGTCGACACCACCAACCTGGTCCGCTTCAAGGCCGCCTACGTCTCCGGCCCGGCGCCCGAACCCGCCGCCGAGAACGACCCGGCCCAGCAGCAGCGCGCCGCCCAGGAGGTCACCGTCTTCGGGCTCGACCGCAGCGGCGAACTGCTCTCCGCGCGCGCCGAGGAGACCGCGGCGCTCGCCGAGGCGGCCCGGGCCGCGCAGGCGGCCCGCGGCGCGGCCGCCACCACCGGCCCCGACGGCGAACCCCTCAGCGAGGAGAGCCTGTTGGAGGTACTCGTCGGCCGGCTGGAGGACGCCGGTCCGCCGGCCCGCCAGGTGTGGCTGCCGCCGCTGGACTCCTCCGTCAGCCTCGACCAGGTGCTGCCCGCCATCGTGCCGGACCCCGACCGGGGCATGAGCGCGGCCGACTACCCCCGGCTCGCCTCGCTGCGCTTCCCGCTCGGCATGGTGGACAAGCCCTACGAGCAGTCCCGCGACCTGCTCACCGCGGACCTGTCCGGCGCCGACGGGCACATCGGCCTGGTCGGCGCGCCGCGCACCGGCAAGTCCACGATGCTGCGCACCTTGATGCTGTCCCTCGCGCTGACCCACACCCCGCAGGAGATCCAGTTCTACTGCCTGGACTTCGGCGGCGGCGGCCTGGTGTCCACCTCCGGCCTCCCGCACGTCGGCTCGGTCGCCACCCGGCTCGACCGGGACCGGGTACAGCGCACCGTCGCCGAGCTGACCCAGCTCCTGGAGCGCCGCGAGGCCGAGTTCGGCGCGCGCGGACTGGAGTCCATGGCCGGCTACCGCGCGCAGCGCGCCACCGGCGAACTGGACGACCCGTACGGCGACGTGTTCCTCGTCGTGGACGGCTGGGGCACGCTGCGGCAGGACTACGAGGACATCGAACCGCGCGTCATCGACCTGGCCGCCCGCGGACTGTCCTTCGGCATCCACGTCATCGGCTCCGCGGTGCGCTGGTCGGAGTTCCGGCCGCGGCTGCGGGACCTGCTGGGCACCAAGTTCGAACTGCGGCTCGGCGACACGCTGGAGTCCGAGGTCGGCGCGCGGGCCGCGGCGGCCGTGCCGCACCAGCCCGGCCGCGGCCTGACCTCCGCCGGCCACCACTTCCTGGCGGCACTGCCCCGGCTGGACAGCTCCCCGCACACCGAGGACCTCACCGCGGCGACCAAGGAGGCCGTCGCGGAGATCGACACCTTCTGGACCGGCCGCCCCGCGCCCGGCGTGCGGCTGCTGCCCGGCCGGCTGTCGACCGCCCAACTCCCGCCGGCCGAGGGCGACCTGCGGGTCTGCCTGGGCTGGGACGAGCAGCGCCTGGAACCCGCCTGGCACGACTTCTCCGTCAACCCGCACCTGATGGTGTTCGGCGACAACGAGACCGGCAAGACCAACATGCTGCGGCTGATGGTCGCCGCCATCACCTCCCGCTACACCCCCGAGGAAGCCCGCATCATGGTCGCCGACCCCGGCCGCGGCCTGCTCACCGCGGTCCCCGAGGCGTACCGGGTCGGCTACGTCGTGGACAGCGACGCGCTCGGCCAACTGGCCGCCAGCGCCGCGGTGTCGGTCGGCAAGCGGGTGCCCGGCGCCGACATCTCGCCGGAGAACCTGGCCCGCCGCGACTGGTGGAGCGGCCCGCTGCTGTTCGTGCTCATCGACGACTTCGACCTGTTCTCCGGCGCACCGGGCTCGCCGTCCCCGATGACGCCCCTGGTGCCGCTGCTGGCCCAGGCCCCGCACATCGGACTCCACCTGGTCCTGTCCCGCAGCACCTCGGGCGCGATGCGGGCGATGATGGACCCGGTGCTGCGGCGCCTGTGGGAGCTGGGCAACCCGGCCCTGCTCTTCTCCTACCCCAAGGAGGAGGGCAAGTTCATCGGCGAGGCGAAGCCGCGCACCCTGCCGCCCGGCCGCGCCCAGCTCGTCACCCGGCGCTCGGTCAAGCTCATGCAGACCGGACTGGTGGCCGCGGAATGAGCCGATCCCGTCCCGCCGCCGCCGAGTTCCGCGCCGCCACCGGACGTACGACCGGTCAACGTACGACCGGTCAACGTACGACCGGTCAACGTACGACGGGCGAACGCACCGCCGCTGCCCGTGCGACCACCGTCCGTACGACCGGCGCCCGAACCACCGCTGCCCGTACCACCGTTGGGCGCACCGGCGGCGGCCGTACCGCCGCCGCGCGCGACCGAGCCCCCCACCGCACAGGAGCGACCCGATGACCACTGCCTCCGTGGTTCCCGGAGCCGGGACCGGCACCGAGGTGTGCCGGGTGACCGTCGTCGGCCCCGGCGGACAGGCCGACCTCGCGATCCCGGTCACGCTGCCGGTGTCGGCGCTGCTGCCCGTCCTCGTCGAGCACGTGGTCTCCGACGTGCGCGACCGCGGCGCGCCGTGGGCGCTGCAACGCCTCGGCGAGGCACCGCTCGACCCGGACGGCACCCCCGCCGGACTCGGCCTGCGGCACGGCGACGTGCTCCACCTGCGCCCGGCCGACGACCCGCTGCCCACCCTGCACTTCGACGACGTCGCCGACGGCGTCGCGCACGTCGTCGGCTCGCTGCCCGGCCGCTGGCGGCCCGAGCTGACCCGCGCGCTGTCCCTGACCATGGCCGCCCTGGCCGTCGTCATGCTCGCGCTGGCCCTGCTGAGCGCCGGCCCCGGCGACTTCGCGGGGGCCGGCGCGGGCATCGCCGCGGTGCTGTTCGCCGCGGCCTGCGCCACTGGCGCCCGGCTGGCCGCCGACCGGGCCGCGGTGGTGACCGCGGGAATCGCGGCGATGGCCATGGGCGGACTGGCCGGACTCGCCTTCCGCGCCGGCCCGCACGGCGGCTTCGACCCCGGCGTGCCCGGCCTGCTGGTCGCCACCGGCTGCGTCACCGCCGTCGCCGTCGCGCTGGTCGCTCTGCGCGCCATGCCGTTCCTGCTGCCCGGCACCGCGGTCGTCGTCGCCGCGGCCGCGGCCGCCGCCATCGGGCTGCGCGCCGCCTTCGACTGGCGGGCCGGCCAGGCCGTCGCCGTGGTCGGGGTCGGACTGTTCGTCCTCGGCCACTTCGCCCCCCGGCTCTCGCTGCGCGCCGCCCGGCTGCGGGTACCCCAACTCCCGCACAACGCGGAAGAGTTGCAGGAGGACGTCGATCCCGAGCCGCAGGAGCGGGTGGAGCGCCGGGTACGGGCCGCCACCTCCTACCTGGACGCGCTCAGCCTCGGGTTCTCGCTCGCCTTCGCCGTCGTCTTCTGGTTCATGATCCGCGAACACGGCTGGATCGGCTGGGCGTTGCCGCTCGTCCTCGGCGCCGCGGTGCTGCTGCGCGCCCGCGGCCTGGCCGGCACCCTCCAGCGGGTGCCCACCGTCATCGCCGGCGGCGTCGGCCTGGCCCTGCTGCTCCTGCAGCAGTGGACCACCGGCGGCCCCGGCGAGCGCGGCATCGCCGCCGCGCTCCTGGTGCTCACCGCCGTCGCCCTGCTGGCCGGCGCCTGGCGGCTGCCCTCCAGCCGCCTGCTGCCGGTCTGGGGCCACAGCGGCGACATCACCGAGATGCTCGTCGCGATGTCGCTGCTGCCCCTGCTCCTCCAACTCCTGCACGTCTACTCGCATGTGCGCGGACTGACGAGCTGACGGACCGGAACCGAGAGGAGGACCCCCATGCAGACCCGACGGGACCACGTCCAGGCGTACCAGTTCGCCGTCGGCCGGCTGGCCACCGCACTCGTCAGCGGCGACCCCGGCCGCGGCGACAGCCCCACCCGCCGCGCCTCGCTCGGCACCTTCTTCGGCGTGGGCATCGTCATCCTGCTGTGCGTGGGCTTCGGCGTCTACGGCCTGATCGCGCCGGCCCCCGACCACTCCTGGCGCGCCTCGGGCGCGTACATCGTGGAGAAGGAGACCGGCAACCGCTACCTGTACGTCGACGGCGAGCTGCGCCCGGTCCGCAACTACTCCTCGGTGCTGCTGCTCGCCCGCAACCCCACCGCGCACACCGTCTCCCGCCAGGACCTCGAAGGCATCCCGCACGGCACCGCGGTCGGCATCCCCGGCGCGCCCGACGAGGTCCCCGCCCCCTCCCAGGTGATCGGCGACGCCTGGACCCGCTGCCTGCGGCCGCAGTTCGCCGGCGGGCAGAGCATCGACTTCAGCCCCGCGGGCCGGACCACGGCCTTCCCCGCCGACCGGCAGACGCTGCTCGTCGCCGCCGACGGCACCCGCTACCTGCTGTGGAAGGGCACCAAGTACCGCGTCCCGGACCAGGCGACGCTGGTCGCGCTCGGCCTGGACACCGACCAGCCGACCGCCGCCCCCGGCGACTGGCTCGCCGCGGTGCCCACCGGCCGCGCGCTGACCGCGGTCCGCCCCGCCGGACAGGGCAAGCCCGGTGGCACGGTCGCCGGACACGCCGTCACCGTCGGCCAGTTGTTCACCACCACCACCACGGCCGGCGAGCGGCACTACTACGTGATGACCCGCGGCGGGGTGGCCCGTACCAACGCCACCGAGTCCGCGCTGCTGGCCGCCGAGCCGCACGTTCCCCCACCCCTCCAGGTGCCCTCCTCCGCGCTGGCCGCCGTCCGCCTCACCGACGACCCCGAGATGGCCGGCGCGCTGCCGGACGTGGCCGGCGCCCCCGCGGTGTCCGCCGACGGCCAGACGGTGTGCCTGGCCCAGCACGTCGACGGCAGCGCCCTGGGCACGCAGGTCGTCCTCGAACGCGGGGACGCCGCCACCGGCAGCCGCGCCGTCCTCGTCCCGCCCGGCCACGGCCTGGTGGTCAGCAGCCGCGAGGAGACGCTCAGGAAGGCCACCCACCCCAGGACCTACCTCGTCACCGACGACGGCACCGCCTACCGGCTGGCGAGCGACGACGTCACCGCCGCCCTCGGACTGTCGGGACTGGTCTCCCTGCTCCCCGACGACATGATCGCCCTGCTGCCGACCGGCCCCCTCCTGACCATGCCCGGCTCGACGAGCGCGGGAGGCGGCCGTGTTTAAGGGCATCCGCGCGCTGCTGCCGCCCGGCCCCTCGCTCCAGTGCCGCGCCGTCGGCGACGCCCTGCTGATCCAGCCCAAGGGCAGGACCGACCAGTCCGCCTGGCGGTTCGCCAACGCCCTGGCCCGCGACGACCAGCACACCGTCGTGGTCGTGGACGTCCCCGGCGTCGCCCCCGACACCGCGGCCGACGCGATGGCCCGGGCACTGGCCGACAGTACCGGCAGCCTGCGCCTGGTCTTCGGCAGCGGCACCTCCGCGGAGATCCGCAGGGCCGGGCAGCGGATCGCCGACGAACTCGGCACGGTCGTGGTGGTCCCCGACGGCGAGGTGCTGCCCACCGCGGGCGGCGGCCTCTACATCCCCGGCGGCCACGGCTCCGGCTGGCTGCGGCTGCGGCCCGGCCGCCCCTTCGAACACGACTCCATGGGATTCCCCAAGCCCCGCTGGCAGTTCTCGATGATGGACCGGCCCTGGGTGACCAGCCCGTACGCCGTCGTCGAGCCGCTGCCCTGCGGAGTGTGGGTGCGCGGCGCGCTGCCGGACGCGGCGGAGGACAACCGCCGCCGGCTCTTCGGCCGCCTCGCCATCGACCCCGACGTCATGACCGTCGTCCTGGGCTGCCCCGGCGGCCCGGCGGTACCGCTGGCGGACGTCGTACGGTTCTGGGACACCGTGATGCCGACGACCCGCTCGCGCATCCGCTTCGTGCACTTCGGCCCCGTCGCCCTGCCCCAGGAGGGCGAGGCGCTCGGCCAGCAGCTCGCCGACGCGCTGGAGCACCAGGTCGTCCTCTACACCGGCATGACCGACGACGACCGCGCGCCGTCCGACCCGGCCGGCCCCTCCGACCCGTCGGGCACCTCGCCGAACGGTGCCGCGCCGGACGGCGACGAACGCACCGGCGGGCGCTCCGCCTTCGTCCGCGAACTCCTCTACAGCCCGCGCGGCACCGAAGGCGCGCCGCCGCCCGCACTGGTCGGAGTGCGCGAACCGCTGCCCGGCTTCCCACCGGTCGCCCCCGGTGTCTACGAGTACGCCTTCGACGCCGTGCTGGAGGTCGTCCAGAGCGGGCTGTGGATGCGCCCGCACACCGAACCCGACGACGGCGACGACGTCCGCAGGATCGCCGCCGCCCCCGGCGACCGGCTCTTCCTCTACCACCGCGGCACCCCGGACATGGCCGCGCGCATGCGGGCGCTGGCCGAGGACGCGCTGTGGCGGCTCGGCGCCGACGCCCGCGGCGACTTCGTCCTGCGGCCCGCCGACGACCCGGCCGTCGACACCGGCGCCTGGTACGCCGAGCCGATCGCCGTGTCCGACCCGCACGAAGCGGTGACGGCGGCGATCCCGCCGACCACCCGGCCCGCCGGCACCGCGCCCTGGGCGGCGCCTGGCACGGCGGCAACCGGTGCGGTGGGCAGTGCGGTTGATAACGTTGTCGGGGGTGGCGGAGGCCTCGGGGGCGGGGTAGGGGTCGGGGTCGGGGTCGGGGTCGGCGAGAGCGTTCCTGGGGCTGTGGCGAACGAGTCCGCCGCGGGTCCGGCCGCCGAGCCGCGGCACGCTCCGGTCGCTCCGGCCACTCCCTTCCAGGCGGAGGTGTGGGCGTCCGCTGCCGAGGATCTGTCCGCACCCGCACCAGCACCCGCGTCCGCCTCCGTGTCCGCCTCCGTGTCCCGGGCCGTCGCCGAGGAGCCGTCGAGTCCGCGGCCGTTGAGCGGCCTGACCGCCGAACTCGCCCTGCCCGACGGCTGGGTCACCTCGACCGCCACCGGGTCCAACACGGCCGAGGCGGCGATCCCGGCGATGCCCTCCGCGCCTCCCGTCGCGGCGGGCCCCGAGGCGACGGTGACGGCCGGGGCCGCCGCGACCTCTTCGGGTGCCGCAACCGCCGACGGGGCTCTTCAGACGGCCACTTCCGTGTCGGCTGACCCAACGGGCAATGGTGTCACGGGAGTTGGGGCTCCGCAGCAGGCTGCCGCTGCTCCCGTTCCTACGGTCACGCGGCCGGAAGCTTCGGTGACGCCTCTGCTTGCCGGGCGCGCGGGTTCGGGTGAACCGGATGCGTCGGGTGTGGCGGGCGCCTCGGTGGGTGGAGTTGGTGGTGGCGGTTGGGGTGTGCCTGGGGGTGTGGGGATTTCGCGTTCCGGTGCGACGGAGTCGGGGTCGGGTGCGCACGCGGGGGTCGGTGCGGATTCGGAGCGTGGGTCGCTTGCGGGTGGGGGTGCTGGGCCCGAGGGGCCGGCCCACCCGGCCACCGGCCCCGCCGCTGTTGCGCCGGCGCCGCCGTTGCCGGACCCGTTGCCCGCTCCATCCGGGGCGGACGGTCACCCGTCGGTGCGCCGGCTCGCTCTTCCGCTGGCCCACCCGACCACGATCTTCCCGCCGTCGAGCGACAGCCCGGCGCCCGCCGCCGCTGGACCCATGCCTCCGGCGATGCCCTCGGCGACGCAGCCGGCGCCGGCCCCGCGGCACGCACCCGTCCCCCCTGTAGCGCCCTCGACTTCCGGTGCGCTGCCCGCGCCTGGCGCCGCACCCGTGCCCCCGGCCTCGGGCCCGTCCGTGAGTACGTCCCGGGGCGCAGTGCCCGCGCCGGGAGCCGCGCCCGGGTTCGTACCGCCGCCGGAGCCCACCCCGCCGGGTACACCAACTGCCGTGCTGCCAGGTGCTGCTGGGTCCCCTCCGGTGGCGCCGGAGGCCGCGGCACCTGTGCCGGTCGCTTCGAACGTCGGTGGGTCGGGGTCGTCAGCGCCTGTGCCGTCACGTGCGTCAACTGCGTTGCCGCCGACCGCTGCCGGCCCGGAGTCCCGGGTGGCGCCGTCGGTGCCGCCCGCCGCGGCACCCGTGCCGTCCGCTCCCTACGCCGGTGGGCCCACGCCGGGGTCCGCCGTACCGCCTGGGACGTCAACCGCACTGCCACCAGCCGCTGCTGGGCTGCCCCCGCAGCGCGTGGCGCCTGGACCGGGCGCCGTGCCTCCATCCGTGGCGGCGCCTTTGCCGCCGGGGTTGCCGCAGCCCGTGTCCGGTGCGCCGTCGCGGGTCCCGGCGGCGCCGGGAGCATCGCAGCCCGCGGGGACCGCGCCGTCCACCTCGGGCGCGCCGACTCCGCAGCCGTCGGGCGCCGTTGGGCCCGCGCTCGTACCGCCGCCTGCCGCGCCGCCGCCTGCCGCGCCGCGGCCGGTCGGGCTGCGGTTGGAGTCCGCTGGGGTGTACCCGGCGGCTCCGGTGGTGGCCGAACCCCCGCCCGCCGTCAGCGAGTTGGCGCCGCGGATGACCGTCGCGGCCACCCCCGTACAACCGCCCGCCGCGCAGGCGCCCGTGGGGGTTCGCGTGCAGCCCGTGCCGAAGGGGGCCGCGTGTGCGGTGCCGCCGGAGCGGGGGATCGAGCGGGAGCGGGACTGGGTGCGCAAGACGTTCCGGGCGCAGTACGACGTGGCCGCGGGAACGGTGGCGCGGGTGATGTCGGAGGTGCCCGGGCTGCGCAGCGCGAGCCGGGAGAAGGCGTCGGACGCGCTGATCGACCTGGTCGCGGTGCGCCTGTACCTGACCGGGAACAGCGCGGGTGTGGACGAGTCCGTGCGGTCCGCGCGGGTCGGGCCGCATGTGCCGCTCGCGCGCTGCGTGGCCTCGGGGCTGCGCAGGCTGCCGTCGTACCGGGGCGCGGCCGTGCTGGGCGCGGAGCTGACCGACGCGGAACGGGACTGGTACCGGGACGGGCGGCTGGTGACGGAGTGGTCGTTCTGCCCGGCGTTCGCGCTGCCGACGGCGGACCTCCCGGCGGACCTTCCGGCGGAGCCGCGGTTCGTGATCTGGTCGATGACCGCGCGGCGCACCGGCCTGCTGGACGCCGCGGTGCCCGACCGGGTGGTGTTCCTGCCCGGCACGACGTTCAAGGTGCTGCGCCCGGCCGGCACCGCGGGCGACCCGGTCCTGATCCGGGAGATGGCGGCGACCGAGATCGGCGCGGACGGACGGGTGAAGCCCGGGCGCTCCGCGCTGGACGACCTCGCCCTGGAGAGCCTGGAGCGAGCCGCCGCCGCGCTGGCGAAGGCAACGGCGAGTACGCCGGCGGGAGCATCGGCGAAGTCACCGGCCGGGGCGGGCCGGGCCCCGGGTCCGCGGTCCCCGCAGCCGCAGACCCCGCCCGGCCTGATGGCCACCGCGCCCCGGCCGCGCGCCGGGGCCGGCCCGCACGCACCCGCGCAGGGCGCGACTCACGAGGGAGCGACGCTGTGAACCGGCAAGTGCTAGTGGTCTCCCCGGACCGGCCGGGCGCGTACCGGTCGCTGACCGAGGCGCTCGCGGACGCCGCGGAGGGCGCGCTGATCACGGTGGGCCCCGGCCGCTACGAGGAGGCCCTGCACCTGGTGCGCACGGTCACCCTGGCCGCCGACGGCGCCGGCGGCACGGCCCAGGTGCACGCCCCCGCCGGCAGCACCGTCGTCGTGGACGCGGAGGCCGTGCAGATCTCCGGGCTGCTGCTCAGCGGCGCCGACCCGGAGGCGCCGGTGCTCGACGTGCGCCGCGGGCAGGCCGCGCTGGACGGCTGCCGGGTGGCGGGTCAGGCGTGGACGGCGGTGCTGGCGTGGGACGCGGGCACGGTGGCGCTGCGCGACTGCCAGGTCACCAACTCCCGTGGCGCCGGAGTGGTGTTGACGTCCGGTGGCGGCAATGTCGTGGAGCGGACCACCATCTCCGAGGCCGGCTCGTCGGCCGTGGTCGTCGCCGAGCAGGGCCGGCTCACGCTGCGCTCGTCCACCCTGGACCGCGCCGCGGGCAACGGCCTGTGCGTCAACGGCCGCGGCGCCGTCGTCGTCGAGGCCACCCGGATCACCGGCAGCGGCAAGCCCGCGCTCGCCGTCGAGCAGGACGGCCGGGCCGAGTTGAGCCGCGTGGAGGTGACGGGCAGCGCCGGCCTGGACGCGTACCTCGCCAGCACCGCCGACGTCACTTTGGCCGACTGCGTGTTCACCGGGTCCCGGGGCGAGTCGGTGTACGTCAAGGAGTGCGCGCCCGTCCTGCGCGACTGCGTGATCACCGCAGCGGCCCAGGTCGCCCTGCACGCGGCGGCCGGCGCCCGGCCGGTGCTGGAGCGCTGCCGGATCGACGACACCCCGGTGGGCGTGCTCACGGAGGACGGCGCCGAGGTCACCGCGACCGAACTGGCCGTGCGGAACGCCGCGACGGCCGCGGTGCGGCTGGGCGGCGGCGCGGCCCGGCTGACCCGGCTGTCGGTCGCCGACGGAGGCCCCGCGGTGCAGGCGCTCGGCGGCGCCCGGCTGGACGTCGACGAGGCCGACGCCACCGCGAGCGGGACCGTGGGCATCGAGTTGGGGCAGGGAGTACGGGCCCGGCTGTCCGAGGTGCGGCTGCGCGTGGGCGGCGGCTGCGCGCTCGCCCTGGCGGACTCCGCCCACGCCGAACTGGACGGCTCGACCGTCGAGGGCGGCGGCGTCGTCATCGGCGCGGACAGCGAACTGACGGCCCGGGACAGCGAGTTCAGCGGCTCCGACGGCGACGGCCTGCGGGTCGCAGGCGGCACGCTCACCGCCGTCGGCTGCCGGGTGCACGGCGCCCGCGGTCACGGCGTGCACCTCGCCGCCGCCTCCCGCGCGGAGCTGAGCAACTGCACCGTCTTCGACAACGCCGGCGAGGGCATCCGCTCGGAGACCGCCGAGCCGGTCGGCGTCCACGACTGCGAGGTGCGCGACAACTCCGTTACAGGCGAACGCCGTTCGGCCGCCGGGCGCGGTGGCGGCAGCGGACCTGACGCGGGCGGCAAGGAGCTGACGGCCACGTCGGCCGCCGGCGGCGGCGCCGCGGGCCCGGGTCCGGCCGTGACGGCCACCGGCGGCACGGGCGCCGGCCCGCTCGCCGAACTCCAGTCGCTGGTCGGCCTGGAGAGCGTCAAGCGCGAGGTCACCGGCCTGATCGACCTCAACAAGATGACCAAGCGGCGGATGGAGATGGGCCTGCCCATGCCGCCGATGAGCCGGCACCTGGTCTTCGCCGGCCCGCCCGGCACCGGCAAGACCACGGTGGCCCGCCTCTACGGCGCGGTGTTGGCCGAGTTGGGCATCCTGCGGCAGGGCCACATCGTGGAGGTGGCCCGCGCCGACCTGGTCGCGCAGATCATCGGCGGCACCGCCATCAAGACCACCGAGGTCTTCACCAAGGCACTCGGCGGCGTGCTCTTCATCGACGAGGCATACACCCTGACCAACCAGTCCCGCGGCTCGGGACCGGACTTCGGCCAGGAAGCCGTCGAGACGCTGATGAAGCTGATGGAGGACCACCGCGACGAGATCGTGGTCATCGTCGCCGGCTACTCGGCGCAGATGGACCAGTTCCTCGCCTCCAACCCCGGCATGGCTTCCCGCTTCGCGCGGACCATCGAGTTCCCCAACTACGAACCGGACGAACTCGTCACCATCGTGCGGGGGTTGTGCGGCAAGCACTACTACGAACTCGACGACGGCGCCCTGGAAGCGTTGAACCGCTACTTCGTGGACGTGCCCAAGGGCGACACCTTCGGCAACGGCCGGGTGGCCCGCAAGATCTTCGAGGAGATGATCGGCCGCCAGGCCACCCGGCTGTCCGCCCAACCCCACCAGGACGACAGCGCGTTGAGCGTCCTGACCGGCGAGGACGTGACCGAGCTGCCCGGCACCCCGACCGCCGGCGACAGCGACCCCGAACTGCCCGAGCTGCCCGGACTGCGCCGGCTGGCCGCCATCACCGGCCTGGACACCGCCCGTTCGGCGCTGCGCACCCGGCTGCGCGCCCTGTCGGCCGCCCAGCAGCGGCCCGGCACGCGCCCCGAACCGCTGTCCGCCCGGGCCAACGTCGTGCTCGAAGGCCCGCCCGGCAGCGGCCGCCGCGCCCTCGCCGCGCTCTACGGGCGCTGCCTGGCCGAGCTGGGGCTGCTGCCCACCGGCGCCACCCGGCACATCCGGCTCTCCTCGCTGCCCGCCCGCTGGGCCGAACAGCCCCTGCTGCGGCTGGCGTCGGCGCTGGAGGAGAACGCCGGCGGGGTGCTCGTACTGGAGTGGACCGAGGCGTTCGAGCAGCGCAGCCCGCAGTCCCGCGAGGCCGTGCTCAACGCGCTCGCCCGGATCGTCACCGTGCCCGGCGACACCGTGCTGGCGCTCATCGGCACCCCCGAGCACCTGATCGGCCTGATGCGCGAACGCACCGACGTCGCCCAGGGGTTCGCCGAATACGCCCGCCTGGAGCCGTACACCCCGGAGCAGACCGTGGAGCTGGTGCGGCGCCGGCTGCGCGGCTACGGCTTTCAGATGGACGAGGACGTCGCCCAGGCACTGGCCGAGACCTTCGCCCGCTCGCCCGAACAAGCCGGCGCCTACCGCGCGCACCGGCTCGCCGAGAGCCTCGCCGCGAGCGCGCGGGCGCGCACCGTCACCCCGGCCGACCTGCCCCGCCAGGCCCCCGAGCAGGCGGCGGTGCTCGCGCCGGACGAGAGCGCCCGGGACGAGAGCGCCCCGCCCCCGGCCGCGCCCTCCGAACCCCCCGAACCCCCGTACCAGCGGCCGGAACCGCTGGCCCGGCTGTGAGCTTCCGGCCCGCCGTGACCACCAGCGGCACCCGCGGCGGACCGGGACGGAAGAGCAGACGCACACCGACGAGAGGACAGCCCGACCATGGCACTGACATCAGTCGAACTGCAGGGAATGACCGCCGCCCAGGGCACCTTCCAGACCGCCCTCGACGACGGCGCCACCTCCTACGCCCAGATGGCCGGCCAGATCGACGGCCTGCGCGGGAGCTGGACCGGTGACGCCTCGACGATCTACGGCAACGCCATGCAGGCGTGGCTGGACGACTTCAACAAGGTGAACCAGGCGCTGCGGACGATGCTGGAGAAGCTCCAGCAGAACACGCAGGTCTACGCCAACACCCACGAGGAGACCCAGCAGACCGCCCACACGGTCGCCCAGAACATCGCCTCCGGCGTCACCAGCCTCCCGGGTTTCTGACCCGCACCGGCCGCACCGCACCACCGCCCGTTCCCCCTCTTTCCTCCAAGGAGCCCCCCGTGGCGACGTACACCGTCCAGATGGAGCAGGTCGACGTCATCGTCGGCGAGATGAACGCCATCACGCAGCGGATCAACCAGGCCCTGGCCGACCTCGACAACCAGGCCAGGATCAACCTGAGCGAGTGGACCAGCGACGCGCAGGCCACCTACGCCGAGGTCAAGGCGCAGTGGGACGCCGCTGCCGCGGACATGACCCAGAAGGCCGCCCTGGCCACCCAGCAGCTCGGCAACATCAACGAGTACTACTCCCTGGGCGAGCGCGCAGGCGTCCAACTCTGGGGCTGACCCGCCATGACCTACGGAACCCTCGACGGCACCCTGCCCCCGTCGCCCCCGGCGCCGAAGCACACCGCCCAGGCGTACGACGGCGGTACCACGCTGCCGGCCGGGCAGGGCACGTACAGCAACGACACGCCGTTCACCCCGCCGTCGGTGCCGGGCGGCACCGACGGCGGCAAGGGGACGAGCGTGGACACCCCGTCGATGGACGTGTTCGCCGACAACATCGACAAGCTCATCGCGCCCACGCAGGCCGCCGCCAAGAAGCTGGACCCGGTCAGCACGGCTCCGGGCGCCTTCTACCACGCCGACCAGATCCGCTCGAAGGTCAACGGGCTCAACGCCGACTCCGGGCTGAAGGCCCAGTACGGCAAGGTCCTGGCGGATCTGGTGCAGGGGCTCGGCGACCTGCGGGACGGAGTCAGGCAACTGGCGTCGCGCTACTCCACGTTGGAGGACGCCAACAAGATGACGTCCCAGGATCTGCAGACCGCCATGCAGTCGGCGGACGGCGACTTCTCCGTCCTGCTGACCGACTCGGGCGGGGCGTCGTCCGGCGGGGGCGCGTAACCGCGCGCGGCAGCAGCCGCGTTCACCGTACGCGGCGGCTCACGCGGTGGCTCACGCGGCAGCACACGCGTCACCCAGCGGATGGCACGGCGGGTCGAGGACGACAGGTCGTGCGTAAGTGTCCTGTCCGGCGGGGCGGTTCGGATCACCGGACGCCCCGCCGGCCAGGACCGGCGACCAGCGACGGCGCAATGACGGAGGACTTGCTCACATGGGCACCGACTACGACAGCAACGGATTCTCGCAGGGCGACGACGGCGCCATCTACGGCGACCCGTCCGACACCGGCCAGATCTCCGACTACGACAGTTGGGACTGGAAGCAGATCGAGGCCGCGATCCGTGGCATGTCCGCCGGCACGGACGACCCCGACAACGTCGACCGTGCCGCGGCCGTCGCGTCGCCGCAGAGCCTCCAGGACGCGGCGAACGTCTTCTACCACGTCCAGGTGGTGCTGTCGGGCGTCGCCCAGGCCCTCCAGGACCAGGCCAAGGCGCTCGCCGGTGACGACGGCCCGTGGAAGGGCGACGCCGCCGACGCCTTCTACGACATGATGAGCACCTTCTCCAAACAGGTCGCCGCGACGGCCGACGTGCTGTCCGGCGGCCAGACCGCCGACGGCGGCAGCGGTTCGGGCAACTCCGTCCCGCAGCAGCTCGCGGACAACTCCGTCAACCTCCTCAACGCGCAGAACAAGATCGGCGAGATCGACGCCTGGTACGCCAACCAGGCCACGCTGATGGGCGTCACGCCGATGAGCAACGGCCTGATCCCGGTGAGCAAGAAGCCCGAACTGGTCAAGATGCTCAACCACGACATGCGCGCGGTGCTGAAGAACCTGGCCGCCGACTACCAGGTCACCATCGACTCGGTCCGCCCGCCCGGCACCATCACCGGGCCCGCCGCGACCGACCCGCCGCCGGTCGACGAGCCGCCCGCGGACGCCCCGCCGGACGACTACCAGCCCGCCGACTACACCCCGTCCGATCCCGCGGACCTGTCGAACTCCGATGGCGGCGGCCTCGACACGCTCGCGCCCGACGCCGCGCTGACCAGTGCCGCCGGATACGACCCCGCCCAGGACGCGATGCCCAGCCCGTACTCCGGCAGCCTGGACACCAACGGGCCCGGCTCCGGCCTCGGCGGGGACAGCGACCTGGGCGGGCAGGGCGGCCTGGGCGGCCTGGGACCGGACGGCGGCCTCGGCACGGACAACAGCACGCTGGACCCGAACGCCTTCGACCGGATGCTCAACCCCACGGCGTTCAGCGGCGGAACGGGCGTCGACGGGAGCGGCGGCCTGGGCGGTGACACCGGCCTCGGCGGCGACAGCGGCCTGGGGAGCGACACCGGCCTCGGCGGCGACAGCGGCGGCCTCGGCGGCCTGCCCCTGGCGAACCCGTCCGCGTTCGGCGGCGGCACCGGACTGGGCGGCACCGGCACCCTGCCCGAGTCCGACCTCGCCGAGGACCCCAGCACCTGGAAGGACGGCGCGACCGCGGCCGACTTCCCCGGCGACACCGGCATCGGCGGGACCTCGGGCCTCGGCGACGGTTCCGGCCTCGGCGGCCTCGGCGACACCAAGGGCCTCTCGCCGTCCGCCTTCCCGGGCAGCACCACCACGGGCGGCTCGGCGCCCAACGCCGCCGACCTCGGCCTGGAGACGGACACTCCCGGCTTCTCCCCCTCCGCCTTCCCCGGCTCCACCGGCCTGTCCGCGAACGGCGGCGGCCTCACCGGCGGCACCAGAAGCGGGACGCCGTTCACGCCGGGGATGGGTGGGGGTGCGCAGTCGGCTGCGGGTGGGTTGGATCGTAGTGATGCGTCGGGGTTGTTGGAGGGGGACGGTGAGCCGTGGTCGGGGGATGTGGGGACGGCGGGGGAGGGGTTTTTGCCGTCGGGTGGTGTTCCGGTGGGTGTGGATGGTGGGTTGGATCTGCCGGGGTTTGAGCCGTCGGAGTTTCCGGGTTCTTCGGGGTTGGGTGGGGAGGGTGCTGGTGTGGGTGGTGCTGGTGGGGGGACGCCGTTCATGCCGGGGATGGGTGGGGGTGCGCAGTCGGCTGCGGGTGGGTTGGATCGTAGTGATGCGTCGGGGTTGTTGGAGGGGGATGCTGAGCCGTGGTCGGGGGATGTGGGGACGGCGGGGGAGGGGTTTTTGCCGTCGGGTGGTGTTCCGGTGGGTGCGGGTGGTGGGTTGGATCTGCCGGGGTTTGAGGCGTCGGAGTTTCCGGGTTCTTCGGGGTTGGGTGGGGAGGGTGCTGGTGTGGGTGGCACCGGAGGCGGGACGCCGTTCATGCCGGGGATGGGTGGGGGTGCGCAGTCGGCTGCGGGTGGGTTGGATCGTAGTGATGCGTCGGGGTTGTTGGAGGGGGACGGTGAGCCGTGGTCGGGGGATGTGGGGACGGCGGGGGAGGGGTTTTTGCCGTCGGGTGGTGTTCCGGTCGGTGCTGATGGTGGGTTGGATCTGCCCGAATCCGAGGCGGCGGCCTTCCCGGGTTCGTCGGAGTTGGGTGGCACCGGAGGCGGGACGCCGTTCATGCCGGGGATGGGTGGGGGTGGTGCGCAGTCGGCTGCCGGTGGGGCGGACCGCAGCGACGCGTCGGGGTTGCTCGATCCGACAGCCGAGCCGTGGACCGGGGCGGACGACCCTGCGTCCGGTGAGGTCGCGGCGGCCGGGACCGTACCCGGCGGGCAGGAAGGGCTCGACCTGCCCGGCGCCCTGCCCGAGGAGCAGGAGACGGCCGCGCAGGGCGGGATGCCCGGGATGATGATGCCGGGGATGGGGGGAGCGCCGGGTGGGGCGGCGGGTCGGGAGGAGGGTGCGTCCTCCGACGCGTCGGGGCTGCTCGCGCCGAGCGCCGAGCCGTGGACGGAACCGGGAGTGCCGGTGGCCGAGGCGTCCGGATCGGCGCCGGCCGGTACCGGAGCGGCCACGCTGTCCGGGCTGCCGAACGGCACGGAGGCGGGCGCCGGAGCCGCGCCCGTACCGGCCGCCGCCGAGGAAAGCGGGGCCGACGGGACCACGGAAGGGTTCGCGGTGCCCGCCGCGGCCGAGGCGTCCGCCGTACCCGCGGCGACCCCGTTCCTGCCGATGGGCGGCATGAGCGCGGCCGGTGCTCCCGGCCGCCGGGACGAGGACGACCACGGCACCCTCGTGGAGCCGACCGGCGAGGCGTTCGCGGAACCGGCGGCCCGCGAGGCCCTGGCCGCCGACGCGCTGGCGGCCGGCGTCACCGCGCCGGCCGCCCCGGCCGTACCGGAGGGCCCGGCGCACGGCGGCGACCCGCAGTACGCGGCGTACGACGGGTACGACCCCTCGGGCGGCGGCGAACTCGGCGACCCGCTGGTGGTGTTGCGGCCGGCCGACGACGACCTGTCGGAGGAGGACACCGCGGCCTGGGGCGTGGCGGGAGCGTCGTTCGCACCGCTGCTGTGGGCGGCGCGGCCCGAGGAGGAGGCGGAGATCTCCGCGCCCGGGTACGCGACCGCCGACGAGGGGACCTGGGGCACGAGCCCCGGGGGCGCTCCGCGCGGGGCTGACGGTGCCGCGCAGGCGGAGGGCGAGGACCAGCCGCTGGCCACCTGGCGGCCCAACCGGCCCGCGGCGAACGGTGAGTCGGCGGTTCTCGCACCGGCCGAACAGCCGCTGTCCTGCGCACCCGCGTCCGCGGACGACGAGTGGGACGAGGAGGAACCGGAGGGAGCCCAGGACGAGTCCGCCGACGAGGAGCCCGCCGCGCGCGGCATCGCCGACCTGCTGGTGCAGGAGGGCGACACGTGGGGCTCGCCGCCGGTCGCCGACGGCCCGAACGGGGTGTTCTGAATGGCCCCCGCCGGGAGGAGCGCGCACGCGGCCCGGTGGGGTACGGAGCCGTACGACGGTGGTCGCCACCGCCACCGCCACCGCCACTGCCATCGAAACCGCCACCGCGACCGCGCGGCAACACGAGGGCGACGTGAGGAGAGGAAGCCGTGAGCACGCCGTACGACCGGGACATCGAAGGACTGCTGGAGCTCTACCGCAAGCAGCGGGAGGAGGCCGTCGAGACGCGGCGGCGGATCAACGAGGTGACGGGCACGGCGACCGCGCCGCGCCAGACGGTGAAGGTGACCGTGGGCGCGCAGGGCGACGTGACGGCCATCGACTTCCCGACCGGCGCCTATCACCGCATGGCGCCCAAGGAGCTGTCGGACGTCCTGCTGGCCACGATCCGCGAGGCGCGGGCCGAAGCCATGGAGAAGGTCGCGGAACTGACGTCGCTGGCGCTGCCGCCCGGCGTGACCGTGGGCGATCTGCTGCGCGGCGAGGTGGACCCGGCGGCGATCCTGCCCGACGACCCGCCCATGCCGGACGCGGTGCGGGACTACCTCGACAACGGCCGGCCTGAGGGAGCCGCGCGTCGCCCGTAGCCGCCACCCGTTCCGCCGCGCTCTGCCCCAACAGCCGTTCCACGTAGGTCCGTTCACGTCCGCTCGGGTCCATCCGCTCGGGTCCATCCGCCCAGGTCCATCCGCTCACGCGTCAGCGCCGTGCCCACCCCAGGGGGTTCCCATGTCAGGCGAGTCGTTCTCGGTCGACACCGACGGTCTCCAGGCCCAGATGCCGTACATGCAGGAACTGGCCCAGCGGTTCCGGAACGTTCACGAGGCGCTGGAGGCGCGGCTGGGCGCGCTCGGCGAGTGCTGGGGCGACGACGCGTCCGGCGAGGCGTTCCTGCGGCAGTACACCAAGCCCAAGGGGCAGATCCTCGAGGCGACCCAGGACGCCGGCGACGTGCTGCGCAGCACCGGCGACGGCCTGCGGACCATGGCCCGGGGCTACCAGAACATCGAGTCCCAGAACTCGGAGTCCGCCCGGAAGCTCGGGACGTCGCTGGAGCCGGGCTCGGTCCCCGGCGGCGAGAGCGGCGGACAGGGCGGAGGAGAGGGCGGCGACGGCAGCCACAAGGGGTCCGGCCGCCCGTGAGCATCAACCTGCCCCCCGAACTCGGCTGGGTCGCCCGCCTCGCCGTCGGCCAGTCATGGCCCAAGGGCGACGAGGACAAGATGCACAGCCTCGGCCTGGCCTGGGAGGACGCCGCGCAGGCGCTCGCGGCCATCAGCCGGGAGATCACCCCCGCCACCCGGGGCGTGCTCAACAGCGTCGGCGGCTCGGTCGCGGACGAGTTCGCCTCGTTCGTCCGCCAACTCCAGTCCAACGTGCCGGACATGGCCGAGGCGTCGGGCCAACTCGGCAAGCTCGGCCGGAACACCGGGGTGCAGCTGGAGTACGCGAAGTACATGATCCTGGCCCAACTCGTCTGGCTGGCCTTCGAGATCGCCCAGATGGCGTTCTGGGCACCGGAGGCCATCCCCGCGCTGATCACCTCCGCGCGGCTGATCGTCCGGATGCTGCTGCGCCGCCTGCTCACCTCGATCTCCACCGGCATCGGCATGATGGTGGGGATGGACGCGGTCATCCAGGGCATCCAGATGCTCAAGGGCGACCGCACGTCGTGGAGCGTGCAGAACACGATCTCCGCCATCGAGAGCGGGGCGATCGGCGGTGCCATCGGCGGCCTCACCTTCGGGCTGGGCGACGCGTTCGTCCCGAAGTTCGCCGGTTCGCTGATCGGCAAGGGGTTCCTCGGCGGGGCCTCCGGGGTGGCGAGCACCGCGGCCATGAACGCGCTGTTCGGCAGCGGCGAGCCCTCGGACCTCGGATTCGGCGGCGCGGCCGGTGCGATAGGCGCGATCGCCGGGGGCGGCGGCAAGCGGCGCGGGAGCGGCGGCGACGAGACGAAGGTCGACGACTTCGACTTCCACCTGCCGGACGTCCCGGATCTTCCCGACCTGCACGGCCCCGGCAAGCTGCCGGAGGAAGGCATGGGCGGCGGTCTGGGCGACGGTCTGGGCGGCTTGGGCGGCCTTGAAGGTGACAGGGGCAGCGGTGGCGGTAGTGGTAGTGGTGGCAGCGGCGGATTCGGCTCCGGCAGCCACGGCAGCACGGGTACGCCCGCGGGCGGTTCGCACGGTACGCCCGTGCGCACGACGGGCGGCGACCACCAGGTGTCGGGCAGTACGTCCGGCGTACGGCCGCCCGTCGAGTCGGGGACGGGCCACGTGCCCCCGGCGGAGGCCGACTCCCACGAGGCGGCGGTGTCCTCGCCGGTGAGCGTGCCCGCGCCCGAGGCCCGTACGAACGGGTCCCCGTCCGGAGCCGGCGGTCACGGGGCCGACACCGGCGGCAGCACCAGTACGTCCGCCTCGCACAGCGCCCCGCCGATCACGACCACGAACCACCCGGCGGCCACGGGCGACGGGCACGTCAGCGAGCCGATCGTCCACGAGAACGCGCCGCGGAACGCTGAACTCCCCGGCTTCACCACGGCGTTCCCCTCCGGCAACGACCACGCGGCAGGCGGAGCGGGGGACACCGGGGCGCGTGAGTCGGCCGCGCCGCCGCCGGTCCGTGGGGCGTCGGGCGGTGCCGGAACGGGTTCCGCCCCGCCGGTCCGGTCCGGCAGCGGGCAGGGCGGATCGTCGTCCGGTGGGCCGTCCGAGGTCGCGCCTCGTGCGCCACGGCCGCCCACGTCCGTCAGTACGGAGGGCGGTGGCCTCGGCGCGGGGGCTGGGGCGGGGGCGGGCGCGGGCAACGGCGCTGGCGGCGGCGCGCAGCACGCGGGCGCCACCCCGCCGGCGCACCAGCCCCCGGCCGTGGTCGCGGAACCCGGCGGCAGCGGTGACTCCCACCCCCTCCTTCCGGACGCTCCCACGCAGACCCCGGGCACGTCGCCCACGTCGCCCACGTCGCTCGCGTCGGGCGGGCCGGGGGAGGGCGGTGGCGGCAGCCACGCGTTCCCGGACGTGCCGACGCATGCGCCGGGCGCGCCGCCGGTCGAGCAGGTCGCGCCGGTGGACCCCGCCTCCTCGGCGGGCGGGGGCGCCGGTCAGGTCCACACGTTCCCCGACGTGCCCACGCACACCCCCGGCACCGTGACGTCCCCCGCCCCGGGCGCGGGCGCGTCCCCGGCCCACTCCGCCGGCGGCGGGCCCTCGACGGAGCCGCTGCCGGGCGGGGGCGACAGCACGCACGGTGACGCCCCCCACGGCGGTGACCCGGCACTGGCGTCCCTGAACCACCTCACGGTGCCCACCCACCCGGTGGGGCACAGCGGCGGCTCCACGCACCCGATCCATGACGCGCCGGACGCGCCGGCCACCCCGCCGGCCTCGCCGACCGCGCACGTCGGTCCCCGGCTCGACGCGCTCGACCGGGCCGGCCGGGACGCGGGCATGTCGCCGTCGGACCGGCAGGCGTACCGCGAGGCCGTCGACCAGGCGGTGCGGTCGGGGAACCTGAGCGAGACGACCCGCCAACTCCAGGCGTTCCGCGCACACGTGGAGACGCGGGCGCTCGACCAGCACTACGACGCGTTCCGTCAGCACGCGGAGGGGGGATTCGCCCACACCCGGGCGCCGCAGTCCGAACGGTCCACCTGGGACCACCTGGTGGATGGGGTCGAACAGGCCCGCCGCGGGGGAGATTCGGACCTGCTGGACAGCCAACTGCGCGCGTACACCGCCTTCGTGGAGCGCCACGCCCCCACGGAGGCGCTCACCGGCCTGGACACCCCGCAGCCGTACCACCCGGACGTCGAGAACGTACGGCGCCAACTGGCGACCGCCACCGGGCCGGAGGCGGACCGGCTGCGTACCCGACTCGCGGACCTGCGGCGGACCGCCGAGCTGCGCGACCGGTTCGACCGGCTCAACAGCCGCCCGGGCGGCCCCGATCCGCAGGAGGCGGCGCTCCAGCGGGCCGTCGACCAGGCCGACGGCCCGGAAACGGCGGCCCAGGCCCTCGCCCAACTCCACGACCACCGCGCCGACCAGGCCCTCCAGCAGCGCCTGGACCAGCTCGACTCCGACCACGTCCCCGGCGGCGATGCCGACAGCGGCGGGGGGCACGGCGGACACGACGGCCTCGACGACCTGCGGCAGCGCCTCGACACGCTGCGCGGCGACACCGACCCCCACGAGCAGGAACTGCTCCGGCAACTCGACCACGCGCCGGGCCCCGACGAGGCCGCCGACGCGTTGGACGCGCTGCACGACCACCGCGACCAGCAGGACCTGGCACGCCTCCAGCAGCGCCTCGACCAGCTGCACACCGAGCCGGCCCCGCCGACCGGCGCCGCCACCGAGGCACACACCGCGACCGACGGCCCCAGCACGGACACCCCGACCCGCAGCGGCCGCGACGACCTGCCGACCGACGACGAACTGCGGCAGCGCCTCAACGCGTTGGACGACGGCGACCCCACCGCCCGGAACCTCCGGCACCAGGCGCACGACGCGAACTCGCCGGAGGAGGCGCGGCGCGCCCTGGACGAGCGCGCGGCCCGGCAGGCGCAACTGGACCAGCAGCGCCAGGACGAGGCGGACCGGCTGCGCCGGGAACTCGACCGCGCCGAGGAACAGCACACCCGGGACCTGCTGTCGGGGCGGCAGGACGCCGCCGACAAGTCCGCCCGTACCGTCGCGGATCTGCGCGACCAGCTCGACCAGGCGCTCCCGCACGACCAGCGGACCTCCGACCTGCACTGGGAGATCGGCCAGGCGCTGGGCGGGCAGCAGGACCCCGGACACCTCGGCCGGATCGGGACCGACCCGCAGCCGGCCGGCGGCCACGAGTCCCCGTCGACCGACGACACCGCGCCCACACGGCAGCCCCACCCCGTGGTCGACCGGCCGCTCGGCACTTCCCCCAGCGTGCCGGACACGACCAGCATGTCCGGGTCCGGCGCGGACCACGACACGAGCCACGGCACGAGCGACACCGCGTACGACACGCCGCTCCGGCAGCAGCCCACGGACAACGCCGCCCCGCCCGCGACCGTGCACACCGCGCCCCACCCCGGCACGGACCAACTCCCGCTCCAGGAACGCCCCCAGCCGTCCGAGCAGCAGACCTCCCCGGCCACCAGCACCGACCCGGCCCGCGGTCCCGTACCGGACACCAACGGCCTGGACGAGTTGCTACACAGCCCGGGGACGGAGGGCGACCTCACGGCCGACGACCACACGAACGACCACCCCGCCGGCCGCACCGGTGACCACCCGTCCTCGGACACGGCGGTGACCACGCCTCCGGACACCTCCACGTCCACCGACACATCGACGTCCACCGCCACCTCCGCGCCTGCCGTCCGGCCACCGGCCCGGCTGAACCACGCGCCGCGGTTCGTCGTGCGCTCGTCCTTCGACCAGCGCCGGTTTGGCGTCGGCGGGCAGACGTACACCGACCTGACGGTGAAGGTCGCGCTGCACCCCGGCGACACGGACCCGCGGAGCGTCGCCGACACGCGGAACCGCGTGCAGGAGGGCGTCGAGACCTACTTCAACGCCCCCGGCTACCGGCTGCCCAACGGCGACCTGCTGCACGTCACGGTCGAGCACGTGGCCCCGGGCGAACAGGCCCACCTGAACGTCGACATGACGCACGGCGACGGCAGCGGTCACACCGACCAGCGGACGTGGCCGACGGGAGCGCCCCCGATCACCTATGCCCACGAGATCGGGCACCAACTCGGCCTGCGGGACGAGTACCACGACACCGGCGACCCGGAACACGCGGGCGTCACCGGCGGGTTGATGGGGAACTACCACGTGCCGTCCGAACACGGTCTGCCGCAGGGCGGGTTGGGCGGGCGACACCTGTCACTGCTGGGCGCGCTCACCGGCGGGGACACCGCCGAGACCCCGCATCCGGGTACGGACACGGGTACGGGCGCGGGCGCGGCTGCGGACACGGGTGCCGGACCGCGCACCGACGTGAGCGACGATCCCGCTTGGCAGGTCGCCCGGTCCCAGGTCCCGCCGGTCACCCGTGACCACGTCCACGTGGACCCGGTCACCGACCCCTTCGCCCACCCCGCCACCACCCCGGTGGACCCGCCGGTCGACACCGGCGCGGGCACCGACTCCGGCACCGTTCCGGGGACGGACACCACCGGGCGGCCCGAGGGGGACCCGGCGCCGCAGCTGACGGACGGCTGGCACAGCTCCTCGCTCGCCGGCAAGCGCATCGTGGAGGCGCCGGGACCGGAGGCCGTACGGCAGCGGGTCGAGGCGCTGCTCGGGGACCACGCGAACGACCCGCTGGTGGTGCAGCGGTTGAACGGCCGGTTCGACCCCGCCCACTTCCGCAAGCAGTACCCGCGGATGATCAACGGGGGCTGGCGCTTCCCGATCCACGTCGGCGGCCACCCGTACGAGGTGCGGGTGGGGGCGGACACGACGCCCTGGCAGCTGGACCCGACGCGCGACGCGGGCAAGGACAACGACGGCGACGGGCTGGACGTGAAGTCGGGGGGCGAGTTCACGCCGCCCAAGGTGAAGACGGAGCTGTCGAGTTCGCAGTCCGGGCTCGACTACAACCCGTCGTTCGTGCAACCGGTGAACCCCAACCTGAGCGTCCTGGTGAGCGGTTCGGCCAAGGCCGGGGGCGCCGGCCACGGTACGGAGACGACCAGCACGACGTCGACGAAGACGGCCGGCGAGGTCAAGCTGACCGGAAAGACGGACAGTTACACCTCGCAGGCCACGTTCGACATCCAGGTGGTGGACCACCACGGCGAGCCGCTCACCGTGGGCGGCGAAGGCGGCGCGCCGCCGCAGCCCGCCCCGCCGATCGGCGGACAGCTCAGAGCGGACGTACCGCGATCGAGCCCTCGGTCCGACACGCAGCCGCACACCTGGCAGGGGTGGAATCCGCCACCGCGTACGACGGGCGGCGACCACACGGCACCCGCGCCGGCACCTGACACGGCGACGGCCCCCACGCCCAAGAGCGCCACCGGCCATCCGCTGACGATCACCGGTCTGGACGGGGTCCGCGACGCCGTGTTCGACGCGCTGCCGAAGGACGCGCGACCGGGCGGCACCGCCCACCAGGACATCGTGGACTTCCTCGATCCGGACCACGTCACCGAGCAGTTCGAGCAGGTGTCGGGCGGCGGCCTGATCTCCAAGCCGCTGACGCTGTCCGACGGCGGCACCGGCTTCCTGCGGCTGACCGCGGAGCCGGGGACGTCCACCGTGCTGCACACGACGGACAGCACCACCAGTTCGGGGGCCACGACCAGCGGCGAGCAGGCCCGCAACCACTCGCAGAGCAGCGGATGGGCGCTGGGCGCGGGCGGGGGCGCCTCGGGCGAGGTCTGGCACAACCCGGCCACCGACGAGACGAGGTGGCTGACGGGGACGGCCGGTTACACCTACGGGCAGTCAACGGCCCACGGCTCCAAGGGCACGCATGGGGTCGAGGAGGGCATCACCCTCGAACGCAAGGGCCCCGCCGACGTGGTGAGCACCCCCACCCGGTACCGCGTGTGGCTGACCCGGCAGCACCTGTCGCCGGGCACCGACGGCCTGCACGGCACCACGACGCAGGAGATCACCGACCACACCCCGCCGCCGGCCCCCGCGCCGGGCACGCACGTCGTCCAGGTCGAGCCGCCCCTGCGGGCGCCGACCGGCGAGGTCGTACGCGTGGTACCACGGCCACCGGAGCAGACGGAGCAGACGGAGCAGACGGAGCAGACCGGCCACGAGACGGCTACGGCGCAGGCGACCGGTTCCGACAGCACCGCGACGCCGCCGCCCGCCGTGCGGCAGCCGCCTTCCGGGCAGCAGTTGAGCGGTCCCGCGCTCGTCCAGCGCACGACCTACTCCGACTTCCCGGGCTCGGAGCAGTTGGAGCGCCACATCGTGCAGACGATGTGGGAGACGGCCCCCGGTGTGCTGCCGCCCCCGGAGGCCGTCCACCCCCCGCAGGGGGCGGTCGTGGGGGACCACCAGCCGGTCCGCGTCTCGCCCAAGGCGTTCACCAACCTGGCCGACCTGCGCCGGCAGATCGCGCCGTCCCAACTCGGCGGCGGTGGAAACCGGTTGCTGGACGGCACGTTCCGGGTCAGCCTGGACAGCTCGCACCTGCCGTTGCTGAACGCCAAGACCTACGACGTGCTGGTGAAGGCGAACCTCGGCCCCGGCACCCACGAGGGGGCGCACACCGCGACGGCGAAGAACACGCTGACGCAGACCGCCGGCACGGAACGGTCGGTCACGCAGGGCAGTTCGCACACGGTGGCGGGCAGCGGCAACCTGCGCAGCTCGCTGGACCACACGGACTACCAGCGCGGCTTCCTCAACGTGAACGCCGATGGCGGGTACGCGCCCACCCACGGCACGACGGTCGGCGACACCACCGAGGTGAAGCGGACCCTGACCGTCTCCGGCGACCGCGACCGCTTCTCGTATCCGGTCTCCTTCGACGTCTTGACGACCCGTCAGGACGCGGATCATCCGGTGGTGCGGGTGCCCACGCTCCCGATCGAGCCGCACCACCAGTCGGTGCGGCACGTGGAGACCGGCGGCGGGCAGGTCACCGTCGACGTGGGGCGGACCGAGACACCCACCGACGTGCCGCCGCGGCAGGTGACGGTCGACCACCTGCCGGACCACCACCTCGTGGACCACGTCGGCGACGAGGACGCGTACCGCGACCACGCCCGCCAGGCCGTCGAGAGCGCCTTCACCACCCGCCACGACAAGGGGAGTTCGCCGCTGCCGGTGCACGTCCCGGCGCTCGACGACCTGCTCGGCCCGCTCGCCACGCAGTCCCAACTGCGCGCGAGTGTCTCGGCGTCGCACGGAGGGTGGACCAACACCGCGGACCAGCACGTGGGTTCGGGCCGCAACCGCGACACCGCCGGGCTGTCCCAACGCACCCACCTGCACCATCTCACGTACCGCGAGACGCTGGCCGGCGACGGGAAGCTGGACGTCGAGACCAAGACCGAGACATCCGTGAAGGTGCAGGACAAGGCGGCCGCAACGGGCAAGGGCGGCCTCGGCGGCGACTTCGGCCGCTTCCCGGGCACGCCGGAGGACCCGCACGCCTCGACGTACCAACTGCGCGGTGGTGTAAGGGGAAAGGGGTCGTACGGCGGCAGCAGCACCGACGCCGTCAAGCACTCCTTCACGACGAACCGCAAGACCTCCCAGGGCGGCCCCTGGCACGTGTACGAGGGCGACGCGCGCATCACCTTGCAGGGCAAGGTCACCAGCTCCACGGGCGACGTCACGTACGGCGAACCCGTGACCCACGACCACCGGGTGCGCGTCCTGCTCTCGGACGCCGACGTCCGCGCGCTGGCCCAGGGCGCGCACCCCCATCAGGCCGCGAGTACGGTCACCGACACCCACTCCGGCAGCGACACCCACTCCGGCACCGATACGGACACCACGCAGCAACCGCCGCGCCGCTCCGTACCGTTGGAGAGCGGCGTGAGCGGCGGGAGCCGGATCGAGATCCCGTCGACCGACGAGATCCTGCGCGAGATCGACCGGCAGATCCGCAGCGGCTCGCTTCCCCCGGGCGACCTGGAGGCCGGCAACGGTCTGGGCGAAGTCCCGCTGTCGGCACTGCCGTTCGCGGATCTGGTGACGCCGGACCATCTCGGGGCGCACTACGACGACCTGGTCGGGCCGGGCCTGCTGGTCCACACGGTGGACAACCACCACGGTGTCCGCACGTTGACGCAGGTGCTGATCAAGGCGACCCCTGGCGGGTGGCAGCACGACGGACGGCAGACGGACGGCGGTTCGACCCGCAAGGTCACCGTCAGCGAGGCCGTGACGGGGGACCGCGGCCGGACCTGGTCGGTGGGCGGCGACGGCAACATCCGCGCGTCGTACCGCGCCCCGACCGCCGAGAGCCACCTCAACAACGTGACGTACTCGGGCACGGCCGGAGCGGAGACGAAGGGCAACACGTCGCACGCGTCCAGCCAGACCACCAAGGTCGAGCACAAGACCACCGCGGCCGGCAGCCTGCACAAGTTCAGCACGCCGATGCGGTTCGACGTGACGGTCACCCGGCGCAACGCCACGCAGCGGTTCGTCCACCTGCCCGCGCCCGAACCGGTGCGGCCGGACTGGCGGGCGACCGCCTGGGTGCCCGAGTCCATGACGACCACCGGTCCGGTCACCGACACCACGGGCGGCACGACGACCACGCATCAGCCAGGCACCGGGCAGGAGCCGGCCGACCAGCTCGCGCCCGGCGGCCAACACCCGCCCGGTGAACAGCACATGCCCGGCGATCCGGGCGTCGGCGGTATCGAGATGCGGCCGGTGAACGGCACACCCGAGCAACGCCTTCAGTGGCGTACCGACTTCGACTCCGGCCACGACCTGGTCGGCCTGGACCACCCCGAGCAGTTGATCAATGCGGCGCACACCGCGTTGAACGCGCCGCGCCCGTGGGGAAACAGCGTCCTCGGCCGCACCGGGTCGGTCGCGTCCCAGGCGTGGAGCGCGACGACCGGTGCGCTCGGCAGCGCCGCGTGGTCGATGACACCCGACGCCGCCCGTCGTGTCGTCGAGTCGTTCGTGCACGACCCGCGGGTGGGGCCGGACCATCAGCTCCACACCGAGCAGACCACGCCGCTGCCGCAGCAGATCTCCACCCGGCAGGCGCTGTCGGGCCAGGCGCTGTCCACGGTCTTCCCGCAACTGAAGGACCCGGCCGGCGGCTACCACACGGTGCCGCTCGGCCAGGACGGCCGGACCGGCCTGAAGGTCTCCATGGAACCGACCGGCCAGGCCCAGGAGGTCGGCCGCCGCGACGACGCGAAGGACGAGGTCACCGTCTCGACCGAGGACGACCTGTCCACGTCGGCCGGGCGGGGCGTGTCCTACAGCGTCGCCCCCGCCGACGTCGTCTTCCTCACCCGCAACCCCGGGCTCTCGGTGCCGCTGCCCGGCCTCAACTCCGTACAGATCAGCCGCGACCAGTCGCTCGCCGCCGACTCCGCGGTCACCCTCCCGCCCGGCACCCCCGGCCGCCGGCCGGCCCCCGCGACGGTCCCGTACGGCCTCACCGGCGACAAGCCAGGCCAGGGCACGACCGAGGGCACCCAGCGCCTCCTGCGCCAACCCGTCCGCATCACCCTGCGGAAGTACGACGGAAACGGCGCCTACGGTGACCCCGTCACCACCACCCACCACGCCTACTACTGGTCCACGTCCGCGCCTACGTCCACGTCCGCGGTTGCGTCTACGTCCGCGGCTACGACCACGGGCGCGGGAGACGACGAGGTCGAGGCGGTGCCGCCGCCGGCGGTGACGGTCCCGACGATCGAGATCACCGCACCGGACACCCCCCTCGTCACGGCCCCGGCGCACCCCGTCGCCACCGTCACGTCCCCGCACGCGTCGTCGTCGTTGCAGGTGCCGCCGCACCTCCCCGCCCCCGTACACGCGCCGGCCCCCGTCCACGCCCCCGCCCCCATACACGCCCCGGCGCTCGTCGACGAGCCCGCCCCCGTACACGCGCCGGCCCCCGTCCACGCCCCCGCCCCCGTACACACCCCGGCGCCCGTCGACGAGCCCGCACCCGTCCACGCGCCCGCGCCCACCTCGACCGGTGCGCCGTCGGCGTGGGAGGTGCCGTACGACGGGAACGAGGGCGGCGGGCAAGGGCAGTTGACCGAGGTGCAGCGGGCCTGGGTGGATCGCAGTGCGCAGGAGGCGGCGACCCGGATCGCCGCCGCGGTGGCCGGGGGAGGGCCGGTGCCGGTGATCCGGATCGAGGGCAGCGCGGTGGTGCCGGTCGACGGCGTGCCGCACTTCGGCCGGTCCCTCCAACTCGCCGACGCCCGCGCGCGGAACGTCGCCGCCGCGTACGGGGCCGCGCTGCGAGCCGCGATGGCCGACCTGCGTGCCTCGGGTCAGGCGCTGCCCCCGGCGGAGGACGTCCTGATCACCTTCGGCCCCTCCGTCCCGTGGCCGCCGGCCGTCGGCGCGGACCCGGCGACCGGCTCCGTGACCGTGGTCCTCGGCCCGCCGCGCACCGCGACCGTCTGACGCGGGCGCCCGCGGCCGGACCGGAAGGAGAGGGCAGCGGTCAGGCCATGGCGCGGCCCGCCGCGGCCACGAGGGTGTCGGTCGCGGTGATCGCGTTCTCCCGTCGCGCGGCCAGGGTGGCGCGGTCGGGGGCGTCGCGCAGGTCGAACGCGGCCTCCGCGGCCTGCCGTGCGGTCTGCGCGAGGGCGGGCTCGATGACGGAGACCGAGACCAGCGGGGCGGTGACCGCCGAGCGGGTGGCGCGCGAGGCGTTACGGGCCGCCTCGAACCCCTCGGGGTCCGTGCCGTCCAGCCGCAGCACCTCGCGGTGCCACATGGCGCGCCGGTGGTCGCCGAGCGCGGCGACCAGCTCGCCGAGCGCCGCACGGAGCGCCTGCGCCTTCTCGTCGGCGCGGGCGGCCTGCCGGGCCCGCCGGTCGCCGCGGCTTTGCAGCAGCCCGGTGAGCGCCCCGCCGAGCAGGGTGCCGGCCACGGCTATGACGCTGGACCACATCAGGACTCTCCCTCGCTACGACGCCGCATCACCCGAGGATTCTCCCGGGCGGAGCCGGCTGCGCGGCCCCGGCAACGCCCGCCGGACCGCGACCAGTTGGGTGTGGCGCTCCGCCACACCCCGTGACCTGGGGGTACCGCCCGCCACCCGAGTCCCAAGAGCAGGTAAAAACCGCACACCTGAACGAGCGGTCGCCCGGTCATAGCTGATACAAAGCAACTCCGGCTTCTCGCGCGCGCGGGCGACCCGTCCGTGCCGCCGCGACACCGTCACAGCGGGGGCTTTCCGCAACCCCGGCCCGGGACCTGTCAGGTCCCGCGCCGGGTCGCGACCGGGGGGGATACCGATCGCACGGTCCCGGACGTCCGACGACGTCCGGCGCTGCCGCCTGTGGTGGGGAACCAACGTGCCCGCACGGCCGGCTGCGGCGCACAGGAGGAGTGCTCGTTCATGGGGATTGGCACGGGTCCGGACATCCGGGCACGGCAGGGGAGTTGGCGTCGGGGGGTGCTCGGCCCGGTGGTGGCCGTCGCGGCTCTGGCGGTGGTGGCCGCGGGAGCGCCCGCGGCCGTCGCGGACGGCGGAAGCGGCGGGGCGTCCGCCGCGCCGAAGCGGGTCGGCACGGCGCCGCACCTGCCGCGGGGGGCGGTGAAGATGGCGGCGCCCGCCGGAGACACCCCGATCGAGTTGGGCGTCGAGCTGGCACCGCGGGACCCGGCCGGCCTGCGCACGTTCATCACGGACGTGTCCACGCCCGGCTCGCCGCTGTACCACCATTACCTGAAGACCGGCCAGTTCAAGACGGCGTTCGGGCCGACCGGTGCGACCGTGGGCCGGGTGCGCGCGGCCCTGAAGGCCCAGGGCCTGACCGCCGGGAAGCTGTCCGCCGACGGCATGACGCTGCCGGTGCACACCACCATGGCCGCGGCCGCCAAGTCGCTGCACACCGGCTTCACCGGCTTCCGCGCCCCTGACGGCCGCCGCGGCATCCTCAACACGGCCGCGCCCGCGCTGCCCGCCGACGCGGCGCCCGCCGTGGCCGGGATCACCGGCCTGGACACGCTCGCGCACCTCAGCCCGCACCTGTCGCCGAAGGTGCGGAAGGTCGCCGCGTCCACCGCCAATGCCCGCGCGGTCACCCCGAACGTGACCGGCCACACCCCGAGCCTGTGCTCGTCGGTGAAGTCGGGCCTGGCCTCGGGCGGCAACATCGACACCCAGCAGTACTGGAGTGCCCGTTCGCTGGCGACCGCCTACGGCATGGCCGACCAGCCGGACGTCGGCACCGGCGTGTCCGTCGGGATCTTCGAGCTGGAGAACTACGGCACGAAGGACATCGCCGCCTACCAGTCCTGCTACGGCACAAAGGTCTCCGTCAGCGCCGTCAAGGTGGACGGCGGCCCGAAGCTCGCCGCCGACACGCTCGACGCCTCCGGCTCCCAGGTGGGCGTGGAGTCGGCGCTCGACATCGAGGACCTGATCGGCCTCGTCCCGCAGGCGTCCCTGGTCGTCTACCAGGGCCCCGACGCGGCGGACGCGAGCGACCAGGACGTCCTGGACGTGTACCAGAAGATGGTCACGGACAACAAGGTCAAGGTCATATCCACCAGTTGGGGTGCCTGCACCGCCGACCAGAGCGGCGCGTTCCTCGGCGCCGAGAACAGCATCTTCGCCGAGGCCGCCGCCCAGGGCCAGACCGTGACGGCCGCCTCCGGTGACGACGGTTCCGGCGACTGCTGGTACGACGCGGACGGCGACGGCGTCAACGACGACCCGAACGGCGGGCAGGTCTCCGTCGACGACCCGGCCGGGCAGCCCTACGTCCTGGGCGTCGGCGGCACCTCCATGACGGGCTCGAACGCCACGCAGAGCGCCTGGAACAGCGAGGGCGACGCCACCGGCGGCGGTGTCTCCTCGTACTTCGACCTCGACTCCGCCACCGGCTACCAGGCCGGCCGGCAGGGCCCCGGGTACTTCGACGCCTGCGCGGCCGCCGCGGGCCGGACCTGCCGGCAGGTCCCGGACGTCGCCGCGCTGGCCGACCCCGACCAGGGCTACCTGGTCGAGTGGGGGGAAGCCTCCAAGAACCAGGAGTACGCGGGCTGGTACCTCGTCGGCGGCACCAGCGGCGCCTCGCCGACCTGGGCGGCCGTCGCCGCGCAGGCCGACCTCGACCTCGGCTGCGCCGCGGACGGGCCGATCGGTTTCGCCAACCCCGCGCTCTACCAGCTCCCGTCGAGCGCCTTCCACGACATCACCAGCGGTGACAACGTCGTCCCCGGCCAGAACGTCCAGCCGTCCGGCCTCTTCACCGCCGGGTCCGGCTACGACATGACGACCGGCCTGGGCACCCCGCAGAACGCGCGCAACGCGATCACCGCGCTGTGCAAGGCCGTTCCGGCCTCCCCGGGCGGCACCTTCACCCCGGTCAACCCGGCCCGGGTGCTCGACACCCGGGCGAAGATCGGCGTCACCACGACGACCCCGGTCAAGGCCAACGGCAAGGTCGTCCTCCAGGTCGCCGGCAGTGCCGGCGGCGCGGTCCCGTCCTCCGGCGTGACCTCCGTCGTGCTCAACGTCACCGCGACCGCGGAGACCACCGGCGGCCACCTGATCGCCTACCCCGACGGCGGCACCCAGCCCACCTCGTCCAACCTCAACTGGACGCCCGGCCGCAACATCCCCAACCTGGTGATCGTGCCCGTCGGCGCGAACGGCAAGGTCGACCTGCTCAACGCCTCGTCGGGCACGGTGCACTTCGTGGCCGACGTCTTCGGCTACTTCTCCGCCGCCGCCTCCGGCGCCACGTACTACCCCGTGGGCCCCGCCCGGGTGCTCGACACCCGGGCGAAGATCGGCGTCACCACGACCACCCCGGTCAAGGCCGACGGCACCGTGGCGCTCACCGTCGCCGGGGCCGGCGGGGTGCCCGCCACCGGGGCCACCGCCGTGGTGCTCAACGTGACCGCCACCGCCGAGCAGTCCTCCGGGCACCTCATCGCCTACCCGGGCGGCACCACCCGGCCCGACTCCTCGAACCTCAACTGGATCGCGGGCAAGTCGGTGCCGAACCTGGTGATCGTGCCGGTCGGCGCCGACGGCACGGTGGACCTGTACAACGCCAGTTCCGGCACGACGCACTTCGTGGCCGACGTCTTCGGCTACTACCAGGCCGACGCCGGCGGCGCGCTGTTCCACCCGGCCGGCCCGGTCCGGCTGCTCGACACCCGCAACGGCACCGGCGCGCCCAGCGCCGGGCAGCTCAGCTCCAGCGGGTCGCTCTCGCTGAGCCTGGCCGACGACGGCTCCCTGGCCTCCGCCAAGGCCGTCGTGCTCAACGTGACCGTCGTCAACGGCACCAAGGGCGGCGTGCTCACCGTGTGGCCCGACGGGCAGGCCCAGCCGACCTCGTCCAACCTCAACTGGTCGGCGGGGCAGACGATCGCGAACCTCGTGACCGTCCCGGTGATCGACGGCAAGGTCGACTTCCACGCGAGCGCCGGCTCCGTCGACGTCGTCGCCGACCTGTTCGGCTACTACGCCTGACCCGCGGCTGACCCGCGTCTCGACCCGCGGCTGACCGCCCGGGGCCACGCCGGCCCCGGGCACCGGCCCACCCCGCGCCTCCCGGCCCACCCGGCCGGGAGGCGCACCCCGTCCTGCGGCGGTTTCGTACGCACCGCGGCTACGGCTGCGAAGGCTGCCGCCGCCTCGGGCGGCGCGCGGACGGCCCGGCGGTCCACAGCCACGGGTGAGCGCGGGTACGCCCCGCGATGTCCGTGCTGTGCCGGGCGGCCACGATCGTCATCACCGGCCACGTGAGCACCGTCACGACCATCTCCACCGGGCCGACCCCGGTGGCCAACGCCACGACCAGCAGCTCCGCAGGGAACGTCACGGCCGCCGCCAGCGCGCCCAACAAGGCCAGGCGCCGTGCGCTCGTACCGGTCCGTCGTGAGGCGAGGGTCAGCCCGCCACCGACGCAGATCCCCATCAGCACGCCCGCCGCCGAACTGCCGGCCACGAGTTCCCCGCAACGGGACAAGGCGCTCAGCGCGTCCTGCGTGCTGCCCCGTGCGAGGCAGGAGAGCCCGGCCCCCAACGCGAACGTGGCCCAAAGCCCCCCGGGCACGCCCGCCATCAAGAGGCCGACCCTGACGCCGCGCCCCGGCCCACCCCGTCCGCTCATGGACCCCATCTTCCACCGGCGCGGCGGCCACGCGCCCGGATACGGTCGCACCGCCTCGTCAACTCGCCCGGCACCGGCACGTGTCGACAGCGCCCGTGCTCCATACGGCTAAGGCGCGGACGACGCCGGCGGCTCCGTGCCGGCCGGCAGCCAGGCGTCGATGACCTCGACCAGCTCGTCGAGCCCGGTGAACACGTGCCCGGTCATGCCGAGGGCCCGCGCGGCGCGGACGTTCTCCTCGCGGTCGTCGACGAAGAGGAAGCCGGCGGGCGGGGTGTGCAGGGCGCTGACGCAGTGGTGGAACGCGGCCGGGTCCGGCTTGGCCGCGCGGATCTTCCCGGAGAGGGCGAGATGGTCCAGGTTCCGCAGCCAGGGCTGGGCCGCGAGGAAGGCATCCGCGTGGTCCGCGGGAATGTTGGAGAGCACGGCCACCCCGGCCCGGCCGCGCAGGGACTGCGTGAAGGCCACCATGCGCCCGTCGACGCGCGACCAGCTGTCGATGTCGGTGAGCCGCAACTCCTCCACCGTACGGGGATCGGCAGGACGGGACAGCCGCCGGAGCACCGCGGCCCAGTACTCCGGCGCGGTCTGCCGTCCGGCGTCGTACGGCGGGCGCAGGTCCCAGTACGCCTCGGCGAAGGCGTCGGCGGGCGCGTCGCAGGAGGCGGCCATCCGCGTAAGGGCACCGGGGCGCTGGTGCAGGGCGATGACCCCGTAGAGGTCGAACAGCACGATCCGCCGGTCGGCGGGCATGGCACTCCTTCCGGTCGAGGCGACGAACGTGTCCAAGGGCGCTGCCCAGGCCCGCGTTCGGCCTCGGGTCCGGGCAGGCGCTCGGCTCCGGTGCGCGGAAGCGGTGTCCCATCCGCACAACGAACATCGATCATGAGCGTACAGGAATCAATCAAACAGGTTTGATGTTCCTTTCGTTCGAAGATACGGTGTGTGATCTCTTGTGCCTGATCCCCCGGGGGGACCGTCTTGTCACCTGTACTGGCCGCGGCCGATGTCGTGCCCGCCCCTTCCGCGGTGCGCTCGGTGTGGGACTCGCCGCTGTACCGCGGGGCGACCGTCGCGCTGTTCCTGTCCGGGCTCGGAACCTCGGCCGCGGCCCCGCAGATCACCCTGTTCCTCGTCGACGACCTGCACGTCTCGCTGACCACGGCGGGGCTCTACTACCTGACGAGCGTCACCGCCCCGGTCGCCGGCTATCTCGTCGGCGCCCGCTCGGACCGCACCGGAAGGCGGCTCGGGCTGTTCCGGCTGTGCGCCGTCCTCGGGGCTCTCGGCTGGTGCGCCATGGCCTTCGCGCACCAGGTGTGGATGCCGTTCGTGATCAGCGCCGTGGTCCTGGCGTTCGCCGGCGGCGCCGGGTCGCAGTTGTTCGCCGCGGTCCACGACGACCTGCAGGCCACGGCCAGCCCGATCGGGGACGGGGTGGTCTCGGTCGTGCGCATGGCGCTGACCGCCGGGTGGATCGTGGGCCCGGTCGCGGGCTCGCTGCTGGCCATGACGTCCGGCCCGCGCGTGATGCTGATGGCCACCGGGGTGTGCACTCTGGCGCAGATCCTCCCGATGGGCTTCGCGCGCGCCCGCTCGGCCCCACACGCCGATCAGGCCGCCGGCGCAGAGGCGGACGCAGAGGTGCCCGGGTCCCAGGCGCCGGCCCGACCGCACGTCGGCATACGGACGATGCTGCCCCTGCTGACCTTCACCGGGCTGTACGTGCTCGTCTACGCGGGCGAGCCGATCAAGTACGGCTATCTGACGATCTACATGCACGACGACCTGCACCTGCCGACGACGGTCAGTGGCGCGGTCATCGCCATCCAGCCCCTGATCGAGCTGGCCCTGATGCCGGTGGCGGTCGTCGTGGCCCGCCGGACCGGGATGATGCGCCTGATGGTCCTCGGCGCTGCCTTCGGCGTCGGCGCGAACCTGTGCTTCGCCATCACCGCGGGCGCGGCCGGCATGTTCGCCGGCCAGATCCTCATGGGCGGGGTCTGGGGGGTGTTCGCGGGCCTCGGCATCATCGTCGCCCAGCGCCTGCTGCCCCAGGCCGTCGCGACCGCCTCGGCCGTCTTCATGAGCTCGACCGCGATCGCCAGCGCCCTCGGCGGGCTGACCGGCAGCCTCGGCGTGAGCCTGCTGGGACTGCCGCACGTGTTCCTCGCACCGGCCCTGTACGGCACGGTGGCGACCGTCGGCATCGCCGTCATGAGCCGCTCCCGGCACGCCGCGGGCTGACCGCCCGACCCCCCGGACCTGCGATCAACCCGAGGGCCCTGTCCGCCCGTCCGCAGGCACGGCCCGCGCGATACGGCTCGGCTGCCACGCCCGGATGCCACAGCCCGGGTGCCACCGTCCGCGCGCCGCCTCGGGCGCGCTACACCGGTTCGGCCTGCGTGGCGGGGGCGGCGGCGGACAGCAGTTGGGACGCGTCGGCCAGGATCAGGCCCGCGGCGCCGCGGACCTCCGCGCCGTCGCCCAGGTGCCCGGTGACGATGTCGACGCTCCTGACGGCGGAGGGCAGTGCGTGGCGGTGGACGCCTGCCCGCAGCGGTTCGAGGAGGTCCTCGCCCGCGGCCGCCAGGTCCCCGCCGACCACGATGAGGCGGGGGTTGAGGAGGGTGACCAGGTTGGACAGCGCGCGGCCGACCGCGTCGCCCGCGTCGCGGACGGAGCGCAGGGCGCCCGCGTTGCGCTGCTCGATGAGGCCGGGCAGGTCCTGGGCGGCGACGTGCTGGCCCCAGCTGTCGGAGAGGAGGCGGGCGATGGCGACGGGGCTGGCGACGGTCTCCAGGCAGCCGCGGTTGCCGCAGCGGCAGATCAGGCCGTCCGCGGTGAGCGGCAGGTGCCCGATCTCCCCGGCCAGGCCCCGTGCGCCCAGCAGCAGTTTGCCGTTGCTGACGATGCCCGCGCCGATCCCGGCGGACAGCCGGACGTAGACCATGTCGCGGGTGTGCCGCCCGGCGCCGTACATCCGCTCCGCGAGTGCGCCCGCGTTCGCGTCGTTGGTGACCCGCACCGGCAGGGAGGTGCGGCGGTGCAGCTCGTCGATCAGGCGCATGCCGACCCAGCCGGGCATGATGCCCTCCGCGCCCAGGGCGCCGCTGCCCTTCTCGACCGGGGAGGCGATCCCGACCCCGATGCCGAGCACCCGGTCCCGGTCCACTCCGGTCTCCTGGAGGGCCCGGTCGACCAGCACGGCGACCAGGTCGAGGGTCTCCTCGGGAGCCCGGTCCACCTCCTTGGCCACCCAGTGCTCCCACACCACCGCGCCGAACAGGTCGCAGAGGATGGCCCGGACATGCTGGTGCCCGATGTCCGCACCGATCGCGTACCCCGCGGTCGGCACCAGGGACAGGGACTGCGCGGGGCGGCCGGTGCGGCGCGGCTCCGGGTCCTCGGGCCCCTCGTCCTCGGTCACCAGACCGACCGCGATCAGGTCGGTGATCAGCGAGGAGACCGTGGCCCTGGACAGCCCGGTGACCCGCACCAGTTCCGGACGACTGCTGCGCACGGTGGTGTGCAGGGCCTCCAGGACCCGTAGCCTTCCTACCTCGCGAAGGTTGACTGGAGTTTCGATCGTGACCCCCAGGGGTGATTGCGTGGTCGGCGCCGAGGCGGGCCCTTCGAGCTTCCGCAGGCCGCATCGGTGGCGTGCCATTTTGTGCAAAGGTCGATAGAACTCTCGGCGAAACATCGGCCCGTCCGGCGGTTTCTTGCCAGCATTGTGGCATGGCCTAACCGCGGACGGGCCTTCTGGGCGCCATTTTGATCGTACCCGACAAAACATGCCGGTCGCGCCCTACCGGATCGGCCGGCGGGTCGGCGGGACCGTGCCGCGGCTCACCGGCCCCCGTGCGGCGGCGCCCGCGACCACCGCTCCGGCGGGCAGCGTGCGCTGGTCGACTGGTCAGCGCGTCTTTGTCCGAAGTTGATCGGAACTCCGGCGGACTCTCGCTGCCAAAGGGCTTGACGCGCCTAGGTGTTCGCAACAAACTCCCTCACGAGGCGCACGCTGGGCCGCAGTTCATCCGAGTTAGAGCCAAAGTCGTCCGGCCCAGGACATCGCCCCACGTACGCGGCGCCGCGCCGGAGCGGCGCCGCACCCGTACCCGCTCCGGTGCTCCGTCCTGGTCAGGCAGAGGGAGCACCGGAGCGATCGTCCGGTGACGCGTCGCCCCCCACCGCGACCGCCGCCAACTCACCCACCCCCCACAGCCGGTGGCGGCCGGGAAGGTCCGGGCCGGCAAGGAAGGACGTGCGACGACATGGCACACGCGAAAAGAGGCCCCCGCGGCAGGCGGTGGCTGCCGATCGGTGCGGCCGTGGCAGCCGCGGCCCTGTGGTGGTCGGTTCCCACCACCGGCTGGGGCGCCGGCGCCACGGCCGCCGCGCCGGCCGCGTCCGTGGTGGACACCGGAGGTTCGGTCCTGTCGCACCGCGACTCCTCCGACACCGGCGCCCTGGGCGTCACCTTCGGCTTCGAGGACCGGACCATCGCGGGCGGCCCGTACGTCAACCAGAGCAACCAGATCTACAACCTCCCCATGTACGACGCCACCACAGGCTCGTCCGAGGACTTCTGGCTCAACTACGTCGAGGAACTGGTCTCCTCCGGCGTCGACTTCGTCGCGGTGGACACCCGCGGGTACGTGCCCGGCAGTTCCGTGCCCAACGAGGGCGGCGACCCGCGCGCGCTGACCGGGCTGGTCGCCGCGATCAACAAGGCCGGAGACGCGGGCAAGCTCAAGATCGCCGCGTTCGACGACACCCCCGCCTCGATGACGGACAAGAAGAACCAGATCAAGCACAAGACCGGCGGCTACTCCCCGACCTTCGACATGAGCGACACGACGGGTGCGGGGGAGGGCGGTCACCAGTACCTGTGGGACAACGACCTGAAGGCGTTCTACCAGGCCGTCCCCGACAACCTGCTCTACAAGGTGAACGGGCAGCCGCTGGTCTACCTGTGGTCGGACAACGACTTCGCCTTCGCCAACCAGGGCAACGGCAACTCCGCCAACCTGCTGAAGTACGTCCGCTCGCAGGCCCAGTCGCAGTTCAACGAGAATCCCTACTTCGTCACCGACCAGTCGTGGATCACGAACGACTCGGCCGTTTCCCAGGTCGCCAACGGCCAGGACGGCTGGTTCGGCGTCCCGGACCCCAAGTACACCAACATGACGCTGAACGGGGCGAGTTTCGGTGCCACCGTGCCGAGCTTCCACTTCGTCAGCGGCTCCAGCAACATGGTCATCGACCCCGACCACGGGCAGACGTTCGTCAACGGCCTCGCGAACACGGTCGGCAAGAACGACCTCATCACCCTGGTCGAGGGCTTCAGCGACTGGTCGGAGAACGCGGCCCTGTGGCGTACCAAGAGCGCCGACTACGCCACCACCCAGCGCGACTATCCCAACCAGAACATCAACATCCTGCGGCGCTACTCCAAGACGCCGTTCCCGGCCACGCTGACCGTGCAGGCCGAGAGCGCCGACAGCGTCAGCGACACCACGCCGACCAACACCCTCGGCAAGTACCGGGACGACGCGCTCGACGTCGAGACGACCGGCGACTCGGGCGGCGGCTGGGACGTGGGCGCCATCGCCACCGGTGAATGGGAGCAGTGGAACGAGCTCCCGATGCAGGGCACCGAGGACCTGAAGGTGCGGGTCGCCACGCCGCTGACCGGCGCGCAACTGCGCTTCGTGGTCGACGGCGTGGCCGGACCGACGATCAACGTGCCCACCACCGGCGGCTGGCAGACCTGGCAGACCATCGACGCCGGCACGTTCCAGTTCACCGCGGGCACCTCCCACACGGTCAAGCTCGAATACGTCAACGGCGGCCTCAACACGAACTGGTGGCAGGCGACCGCCTCGTAGGGCGGGCGGTCGGCGAAGGGCGGGGCATGGGCCGGTCGCCATGCCCCGCTCCGGCGTGCGCGGGAACATCCGGAAAGGCGTCGCGAACGTGCGGATAATTGGCTGGATCACGCACATTTCGGTGTTGCCATGAGCATGTAGTCCAGACCATTGTGGATCGCGTCGCGACCCCAGGGGCCGTGGTGAACGGACCGGACCGCGTGCCGCGACGAGGCGGGCGCGGACACAAGCGGCGTCACGACGGCCACGGCAGCCACACGATCCGTTCCCCGTCACGACGCCTTGCCCAGACGGGTAGGTGACGCTGATCGTGTTCCGTCCCCGATGCACAAACCGCCGACATGGACCCGGACGTCGCTCGCGCCGGGCGCTAGTCCTGCTGAGTGCGGCGGGCCTGCTGTCGCTCGGCGCCGCCGGAAACGCGCTGGGAGCGCCGTCCGGCACCTCGTCCGCCCGAACCCCGGCGGCGAGCGCCGCCTCGTCCACGTCCGCCCGGCCCGGCGGCTCGACGCCCGTCACCCTCGGCTCGGGCGACCGCGTCGATGTGGCCGCCGGGCCGGGCGGCAGCAGCTACCTGGTGCCCCGGACGCCCGGCGGAAGCACGATGCTCACGTCGTTCCAGTTCGGCACGGGTGACGCCTACGTCCTGCCGTTCACCTCGACACCCCAGGTCGGCGGCTCGCTGGACCTGTCCCGGTACGACGTGACCGCGCTGGCCCGCGGCGGCGTCACGGCCGGCGTCACGGCCGGTGCCTCGGACAACGCCTCGGACGCTTCCACGCAGGGACCGGACACCCAGGTCGCGCCGCACTATCCGATGTACCGCCTCCAGATCAACGCCACCGACCTCACCGGAGCGCTGTCCGACCCGCTCGTGATGCTGGTCAACACCGACGACATGACCAGGATGGCCACCTACGTCCAGCTCCAGGGCGGCGTGGCCAGAGTCGCGGTCCCCGCCGGGAACTACAGCCTGGCCGGCGAGTTCGGTGAGTACGACGCCCAGGGCAACCTCACCACCGCCCGCCTGGTCACGGTCACCGACCTCGCCGTGGGGGCCGACGGCACCAACGTGACGCTGGACGAGAAGACCGCCTCCTCGCGGGTGTCGGCGACCACGCCCCGCCCGAGCACGCAGGACGGCGGCACCTTCAGCTGGACGCGCCGCGACGCCACCGGCGATCCCACCCACGCGGTCAAGGTGTGGTTCGGCGAGCAGAACGGCGACGTCCCCTTCTACGTCAACCCGCAACCCGCCGCGAAGGTCGGCGCGCTGCACTTCATGTGGCAGTGGGACGCGGCCGGCACGGACACCACGAACTCCCCGACCCCGTACCGCTACGACCTGACGTACGCATCGTCCGACGTGCCCGCGGACAACACCGAGGCAGCCACCGACACCCAACTCGCCACGGTCAAGCACGACTTCTCCACCGACCCGGCCGGCACCGGGACCGGGAGCCTCATGACCAACGCCGACGACGCCTGGACATCCGGCGTGGGGTGGGAGGCGGACTACGCGATGCCGGGCACCGTCACGCAGTATCTGCGCAGCGCGCCCGGCGTCAGCTGGGAGCACAACGTGTGGTCCCCGTCGCCGGCGCAGTCCTGGCAGTCCACCCCGCACACGTTCGCCGCGCGGCACGCGTACCTCGAACCCTGGGCGCACGGGCCGCTGGCCGGCGGGATGGGCCAGTACACCGGACCGGGGTGGACCTGCCTGGGGTGCGTCGCGGACGGCACGCTCGGCCTGCGGGACCTCACCCTCGTCGACAGCGTGCCCGACCACATCGGCTACGGCTACGCCGACGGCACCTTCACCCTCTACCAGAACGGGCAACAGGTGGTCAGCCAGGCCGGCGGCAGCGCCCAGCTCACCGGTGTCCCGGCCGCGACCACGACCTACCGGGCCGTGTACGACCAGGACTTCTCCCCGGTGATCATGACCAGCCAGTCCACCCACGTCACCACCGACGTCACGTTCGTGTACCGGCCCGGTCAGGCGGACACCGCGCTGCCGGCGGGGGACAAGTGCACAGGGCAGAGCGCGACCACTCCCTGCCAGATCCTCCCGGCGCTCACCGTGAACTACCAGCTGGCCGCGGACCTGACCAACACCAGCGCGAGCGCCGTGCAGACGATGGGCGTCAACGTCGGGCACCTCGCCTACGACGGGCACGGCTCGCACGCGGCGATCACCTCGGCCCACGTGTCGGTGTCCTTCGACGGCGGCAGCACCTGGCAGCCCGCGGCCGTCGCCGGTTACGCGGGCCACTACGTCGCGGCGTGGCACAACCCAGCCTCCGCGGCGGGCACCGACCCGAGCCTCAAGATCACGGCGACGGACAACGCGGGCGGGTCCCTCACCCAGACCATCGCCCACGCGTACACCATCGCCGCGGCCACCAGCTGAGCCGACCCCTCAAGCAGCCGGCGGGCCCAGGTGACCAGAACCCCCTGGCGTGGAACTCCCCGGGTTGACCCACCCCCGGGTCCCCCCGCCCAGGCCCACAATGACCGCCGCGGCCGCCGTGGTTTGGTGAACCCCCCC